>DATBYI010000324.1:0-4566 GCA_036513815.1 Solirubrobacteraceae bacterium | reverse complement strand
GCGGGCGCGATCTTCGCCTGGCAGCACGACCCCGAGGCGATCGGCCACGACGAGTACACGTTCTTCGACAACGAGTCCGCAGGCACGCCGGAGTTCCCGGTCAGCCGTGCGGTCACGGTGAAGCTGGACGAGCGCTCGCGTACAGCGACCCTGATCGCCTCCGACGACCAGCCCGAGGGGCTCGTCGCCCCGTCGCAGGGCAACGCCCAGACGACGGGTAACGACGACCTGTTCGTCGGCTGGGGTGCGCTGCCTTACATCTCGGAGTTCAGCCCGTCGGGCCGGCTCCTCTTCAACGCGCAGTTCCCAACCGGTGTGAACACCTACCGGGCCTACCTGCTCCCCTGGAATTCCGGTCGCACCTGGTAACCGACCGTCTCCGCTGATAACCCCGGCCGTAGCGCCTCGGCACGGCCGGCCCGTACCGCCTCGGTACGGCCGGGCCGTACCGCCTCGGTGCGGCCGGGGTAGGAGATATCAGTGGACACGGCACGAACCCCGCGACGCGCGTGGCTGATCCTGGCCCTGGGAATCGCGACCTACGCGGTCGCGGTGTTCCAGCGTGCGTCGCTCGGCGTGGCCGCGGTCGAGGCCGAGCGCCGCTTCGGCATCACGGCGGCCGTGCTCAGCCTGTTGAGCGTCCTCCAGCTGGGCGTGTACGCCGGCCTTCAGGTGCCGGTCGGGATCATGCTCGACCGGATCGGGTCGCGGCGGCTCATCGCGTGTGGCGCGGCGGTGATGGCAATCGGACAGGCGCTGATGGCCACGACGCACTCGGTGGCGTTGGCCGTGGTGGCGCGAGTCCTCGTGGGCGCCGGGGACGCGATGACCTTCATCAGCGTCCTGCGCCTGATCGCGGTGTGGTTTCCGCCACGCCGGGTTCCGCTGCTGACGCAATCGGCCGCCATCCTCGGCCAGACCGGGCAGATCGCGGCGGCGTATCCACTCGTCGCGTTGCTCGAGCACGCGGGCTGGAGCACGTCGTTCCTCATCGCCGCGATCGTCGGCATCACCTTCGCCGCGGCGTCGGCGATCACGCTCCGCGACCCCACGCAGAGGGGGCCCAGGGACGTGGCGGCGACGGGGGCGGTCGCGTTGGCGAACCTGAAATCTGCCTGGCGCAATCCGGGTACTCGACTGGGTCTCTGGACGCACTTCACGACGCAGTTCTCGGGCACCGTGTTCGCGCTCCTCTGGGGTTATCCGTTCCTCGTGGTGGGCGAGCACCGCACGCCCGCCGAGGCCGGGCTGCTCCTCACGCTGCTCGTGCTCGTGAGCATGATGGTGGGCCCGATCATCGGCCAGCTCGCCACCCGCTGGCCGTTCCGGCGCTCGATCCCGGTCCTTACCATCGTCGGCGCGACGGTCACCGTCTGGACGGTCGTGATCGCGTGGCCTGGCCGCGCGCCGCTGGCGCTGCTCCTGCTGCTCGTCGTCGTGCTCGCGACGAACGGCCCCGGCTCCGTCATGGGCTTCGACTACGCGCGCACGGAGAACGACGCCAAGCGCATCGGCTCGGCGACCGGCATCGTCAACGTGGGCGGCTTCGTCGCCTCGCTCCTGACCATCGCGCTGATCGGGATCGTGCTCAGCCTTACCAGTAGCGGGAGGTCCGGCAACTACACGCTCGGCGAGTTCAAGCTCGCCTTCTCCGTCCAGTACGTGTTCTGGGCGGTAGGGCTCGCCGGCTTGCTGTACAACCGCCGCCGCCTGCGCGCGGCACTCGGCGTAAACCTCGATCCCTTCCCGCACGCCGTGCTACGCACGTGGCGCACGCGGAACGTCAGGCCAGGCTCGCCTCGACGTAGTGAACAGCCCGCAAGTGTGCGCCCGGGCCTCGGAAGCGCGCCAGCTCCCGACCGTCGGTCAGGCACACCGCCCACCCATAACGAATCGGCCTCAGGATGATCGCTAGCGCCTTCATATCGACTCATGATGGCTCGAATCCTGAAGATCCAGCGAAGAAAACCGTGATACTCACGGACTGATGGAGCGCAACGTGCTCGGCGGCCCGCTCGAGGTGTGTGGCAACGACCCGCTCACGGGCTTCTACCGCGACGGCTGCTGCCGCACCGGACCGGCCGACCTGGGCAGCCACACGATCTGCGCCGTGGTGAGCGCCGAGTTCCTCGACTATCAGCAGAGCATCGGCAACGACTTGACCACGGCGGTGCCCGACTTCCAATTCCCGGGCCTGCAACCCGGTGACCGCTGGTGCGTGACCACCCACGCCTGGCTACGCGCGCACCACGAGGGCGTCGCCGCCTACGTGGTCCTCGCCGCCACACACGAGCGCACGCTCGAGGCCGTGCCGCTCGACGTGCTCAAGCAGTACGCGGTCGACGTCCCCGATGATGCGGGCGCGATCGAGGCCTAGTACTGCCGGCGGATGGCCTGCAGCACGGTGATGTTGTCCTCGACATCGTTGACGTACGCCTCGCCGCAGCCCTTGTTGATCGACGCCAACACGCTGGCGGGATCTGACGCACCACTCGACAGCGGCCCGTGCTCACGGACATAGCGCAGTGCGTAGGCTCGCTGCTGCGTCTGGTTCGCGGAGCCCCACGCCGTGCACGTGGTCGAGTCGCTCACGATGACTGGCCGGGCCGAGAGGATCCCCCCGACGACGATCACGAGCAGCAGAACCAGCAGCAGGGCCGCGACCAGAGCCGCGACCTTGTGCCGGGTGATCAGCCCCCAGGTCGTCCAGTTCTCGCCGCCGTCGCCCGGCTGCACCGCCGGGTCGGTGTAAGCGCTCGCACCCGTCATTGCGCCCCGGGATCCTACACCGGCCCGTCGGCGGCCTCAGAGCCAGCCGTGCTCCTCCGCCACGCGAACGGCCTCTGCCCGGTTCCGCGTCTCGGTCTTAGCGATCGCGGCGGACAGGTAGTTTCGCACCGTGCCCTCCGAGAGGAACAGCTTCTGCGCGATCTCGGAAACCGTCGCGCCGGTGCGTGCCGCGACGAGGACGTCGCGTTCGCGCGCTGTCAGCGGCGAGGCGCCGTTCGCGAGCGTGTCGGCCGCGAGGGTCGGATCGACGACGCGCAGGCCGGCGGCCACCCGGCGAATTGCGTCGACCAGCTGCTCGGGGGGCGCGTCCTTGACGACGAAGCCGCTCGCGCCGGCTTCCATCGCCCGGCGCAGGTACCCCGGCCGTCCGAAGGTCGTGAGGATCAGAGAGCGGCACTCGGGGACCTCCTGGTGCAGCACGCCCGCCGCCGCCAGTCCGTCCAGCCCAGGCATCTCGATGTCGAGCAGCGCGACGTCGGGACGGTGCGCCTTGGCCGCGGCGACCACCTCGTCCCCACGTCCGACCGTGGCCACGACGTCGAAGTCGGGCTGGAGCGCGAGCAGCGCGACGAACGCGCTGCGGATCAGTTCCTGGTCGTCGGCGACGAGCAACCGGATCACGTCGCGAGCGCCCCCGGCGTGAGCGACACGCGCAGCCGCCATCCCCTGGGTTCGAGCGGCCCCGCGTCGACGATTCCGCCGAGCGCCGCGACGCGCTCGCGCAGTCCCTCGAGGCCGTTTCCGGTAGCCGCGGCGCCGCCGACGCCGTCGTCGACGATCTCGATCACGCCGGCGGACAGGTGGACAGCGCACGAGCTTGCCCGCGCGTGGCGGACGACGTTGGTGAGCCCCTCGCGCACCGCCCAGCCGAACAGCTCCTGGTGGGTGGGGTCGACGACGTCGACCGCGCGCGGGAGGTCGGCGGCGATACCGGCGGCGCGCAGCAGCTCCCGTCCGGTAGCGAGCTCACCCAGCAGGGTGACGTCACGGTAATTGGTGACGGCGGCCCGCACGTCCGCGAGCGAGCGGCGCGCGAGTGTCTCGACCTCGGAGATCTCCTCGACCGCGCGCGCCGCATCGACCTGGCCGAGCTGGCGCGCGAGCCCCGCCTTGACCGTGATCGTGGTCAGCGAGTGACCGAGGAGGTCGTGCAGATCCCGCGCGATCCGGATCCGTTCGTTCTCCGCCGACAGGCGCGCGAGCTCGGCTCGTGCCTCGGCGAGCGCGCGGTTGCCTTCGAGCACCCGCGCGACGCCGAACGACGCGAGGGCAACCACCGGGATGGCCACCGGCGTGACCGTCCCGAGCGCGTTACCCACGGTCGTGTTCCAGGACGGGATCACCGCCGGCACGAACAGCGCCGCGAGCGCGAGCGCCGCCACGACGGGTAGCGAGCGAACCCCAAGGCGCCCGACCGTGATCGCCGTGATGTACAGGCAGCAGACGAAAGCGGCGTCCCGGGCGAGGGGCAGCTCAGCCAGGAACAAGGCGAACATGACCCCGTACAGGGGCCAAAATCGCCACGGTGGAGCGTCCAGGCCTACTTGGACGATGGCCAGGAAGACGAGCGCGAAGGCCGCGACGATCGCATAGCCTGCGATCGCGCTCGCGCCGTGTTGGTTCTCCGAGACGCTTGGGATCACGTACAGCAGGTAGAGGAGAAACACGGCTGGGGTGAGGAACCGACGCCACCCCCGCGTCCACCTGCGCTGGCTCGCGACCCATCGCGCCTCGGCCGGGCTGGCCGCCTGCAACTCCGCGCTCATCGCCGCCTCA
>DATBYI010000323.1:0-11471 GCA_036513815.1 Solirubrobacteraceae bacterium | reverse complement strand
CAGACGCTGGCCTACGCGGCGGCATGCACCGAGGAGCTGCGGTTGGGGTGCGCCGTGTTCGTGCTTCCGCTGCACAACCCGCTGCATTTGGCGAAGGCGATCAGTTCGCTGGACTGCCTCAGCCACGGTCGAGTGGAGGTGGGCATCGCCAGCGGCGGTCGGGGGCGCCCGTTCGCCGCCTTCGGCGTCGACCCTGACAGGCCCGTCGCCCGGTTCAACGAGGCACTGGCGCTGATGAAGGCGTGCTGGACGGAGCCCGAGATCAACTTTGACGGCGAGCTGTGGAAGCTCGAGGGCGGCTCGATGGAGCCGAAGCCCGTGCAGAAGCCGTACCCGCCCCTGTGGTTCGGCGGCAGCGCGCCGGCGGGGATGCGGCGCGCGGTCCGGCACGGCGATGGATTCATGGGCGCCGGCTCCCAGACGGTTCCGCAGTTCACCGAGCAGGTCAAGGTGGTGAGGGAGGAGCTGAGTGCGCAGGGGCGCGCGCCGGATACGTTCCGGATCGGCAAGCGCGTCTACATCCACGTCGAAGACGATGCGGCGGGGGGGCGGCAGCGACTCGAGGACGCGCTCACCCAGCACTACGGGCGGGGCGGCTGGTCCGAGCACATCCTGGCCGGCCCTCCCGACGCGTGCGCCGCCGGCATCCGCGCGGTGGCGGACGCCGGCGCCGAGCTGATTCTGCTCAACCCGCTCGTCGACGACGCGCAACAGCTCGAGCGGCTCGCGGCCGAGGTGATCCCGGCCCTCGGCTGAGCTGGGGTCAAGCTCACACGTCTTGGCGCTCGGCTCTCAGGGTTTTCCGCACGCGTTGGCGGCGGCTAAGAACGTCGGCGATTGCGGGTTGATCGTCGACGGGATGTTGAAACCGCCGCCCGGGAGCGGATCGGGGTAGTTGGTCACGCCGTCCGCGCGCATGCACTCGGCCTCCCTGAGTTGCCGCGCGCGGGTGGGGTGGGGTTTGGCGCTCGCCAGCTCCGCCTGAATGCTCTGGCAGGAACGCTGGGCCCTCCGGAAAGCCGGGGATCGCTTGTTGACCGTGCCGGCGGGCGCGGCCTGGCTGGTAGAAGTCGGGTCGCGGAAGTTCGGAACCCCATGTGCGCGCATGCAGGCTGCGAACCTGACCCCGGGCGCGGACCCGGTGTGCGACGCGGCGAGCGGGTTCGAGCTGGTCGTAGTCGGAGGCTGGCTCGAAGATCCGCAGGCGGCGATTGCCAGGACACCCCAAGTGACCGTAAACGCGGCCATGCGGCCACGGCGTGATGTTTCGCTTGGCGTTCCGCGCATGCCGTACTCCGGCGGGCCATCCCGGCCCCGCAGTTCTATTTAGCGACGGGTAACAGCGGCGTAACGCCGCTACGCGGGGTCGGCGTCATCGAAGCTGACCTTCGCCAGCGGACTGTGCTCGACCCATTCGTCGAGGACCGCGACTGGCCAAGGGCTGTCGGGCTCCCGGCGTTGGTTGAACTCCTCGACGAATTGGCTGAGGATGCGGCGGCGCTCTGCCGGATCGTCGATGACGGTGGCCACCGCCGGGAGGTCGGCGGAGACGCCATGCTTGAGGTGCAAGACGAAGTGCGGCTCGGCGGTCAGGTTGAGCAGCCAGGCCCGTGGGCGTTCGCTGGGAATCCCGCTGAGGTAGGTCGAGTCCTCGAAGCGGTAGAAGGCGATTTCGATCCGTCGCGGCTGACCCGATCGTCGACCGGTCGTGGTGATGTCGACCGTGCGTTCCTCGAGGGTCGAGGAGGGAGTGATCTCCAGCGCCTGGCGGACCTCGTCGCGCATTGGGCCCCAGCCTATCGCGGAGGATATGGGCAGCCCACGGGCGTAGCCTCAGGGCTATGCGCCCTCCGCTGTGGCTGCAATGGGTCCTGTCGATGACCGTCGCCGTGGTGGCGATATTCGCGCTCGTGCGCTTCGTTCAGAGCAACAGCGGGGACGAGACCCCGACGGAGAGCCCGGCCGGGGAGGTGGCGGCCAACCGTGAGGCCGCGATCCTGGTGGCGGAGGACCAAGCGCCTCACACCGTGCGCCTGCCGAGGCACACTGCACCGGCCGCCGCGGTGAACCGGGCCATCCGCGCCGACATGACCAAGCTGATCGGGGACGGGTCGATCGACGGGCCGTTGCAGCGGTCCTCCTGCGCCCCGGCCGGACGCCCCGGCAGGGGCGGCGAGCCGTTCAGCTGCACGGTGTCCGCCGCGGATGTCAGCTATCCATTCGTCGGCCTGGTCAACGCCCGCGCCCGGACGATCGTCTACTGCAAGCGCGACCCGCCACCGGTCCCGTCGCAGAACGTTCCGCTGAGCCCTCGGTGTCGGTGACGTGAACGGCAGCGCGGATGCGTTTAGGATCCGCGATCGTGCTTGCCGATCTGCCGCCCGCGACGCTCTGGACCAACTGGGTGGGCAATCAATCGTTCACCCCGGGCTACGCGGCGGCCCCGCGCGACGAAGAGGAGGTGGCGGAGCTGGTCCGCGACGCCTCCGAGCGAGGCTCCGGGGTGCGCGTCGCTGGGGCGCGCCACTCGTTCACGCCGGTCGTCGAGACCGACGGGCTGCTGCTGGACCTGTCCGCTCTGCGCGGTGTGGTTGAGACCGACGCGCAGAGCAAGCGCGCGACCGCGTTGGCCGGGACGCTGATTCGAGATTTCTACGAACCGCTGTGGGCGCAGGGGCTTGCCCTCAAGAACCAGGGCGATATCGACACCCAGCAGATCGCCGGCGCCGTCTCGACGGCCACCCACGGATCGGGGATCGGGAACACGTGCTTCTCCGGCGTGGTGCGGGGAGTCCAGCTCATCACCGCGTCGGGCGAGACCCGCGACATCGACGAGAGCGAGCCCGACCTGCTCCGGGCGGCCCAGGTTTCGGTCGGGATGCTGGGCGTGATGACCCGGCTCGAGCTCGAGGTCACCGACGCTTACCGGCTGACCGAGCAGATCGACCTGTGGCCGTGGGAAG
Organism: Solirubrobacteraceae bacterium; assembly: GCA_036513815.1. Lineage (GTDB taxonomy): Bacteria > Actinomycetota > Thermoleophilia > Solirubrobacterales > Solirubrobacteraceae > Palsa-465. Next base: position 8,508 of record DATBYI010000323.1, on the reverse strand, counting down.
GCGTGCTCGAACGGTGGGACGAACTCGTCCACGAGCATCGTCACTTCGGCTTCTTCTGGTTGCCCACCGAGGAATCGGCGGCGCTCTACAACCTCTCCTCGCACGAGCAGACGATGGCCGACAAGTGCTACGTGAAGATCTATGACAACGCTACGCCGGATCAGCCCGACAGCGCGGTCGAAGGGCGGCGGACCGATCGCTGCTACCGGATCTATCCGATGGTCTACGACCCCAACTTCCACGAGCTCGAGTATTTCGTGCCCCTCGAGCTAGGCCCGGACGCGCTTTCCGCGATGCGCGAGTTGATGCTGAAGAGCCTGCCCGACTCCGTCTTCCCGCTCGAGGTCCGCACGGTCGGGCCGGACGACGCGTACCTGTCTCCGAACTACAAGACCGCCACGACCGTCATCTCGGTGTCGGGAAAGCCCGGCACCGACTACTGGGCCTATCTGCGCTCGGTCGACGCGCTCCTGTCGGAGTTCTCGGCCCGCGTCCACTGGGGAAAGCTGCACTTCCTGACCCCCGAGCGACTTCACGCGCTGTATCCGGAGGCCGACAGGTTCATAGAGCTCCGGCGGGAGCTCGACCCGGGCGGAACGTTCCTCAACGCCCACCTGCGTGAGCTGTTCGCCTGACGCGCGCAGCCCTCGGGCCGGGATCTACAGCCGCATGCTGAAGATCTGGCCCTGCCAGCCGTTCAGCTCGAACCGGCCGGTGCGCTCGAAGCCCTGCTTCTCGTACCAGCGGACGAGCCCCGGAGCATGCGCCCAGCAGTCGACGCGGAGGATCTCCGCCTTGCGCTCGTAACCGAGCTCGATGGCGCGGTTGACGAGCGCGTGGCCGATGCCGTGGCCCGCGAGGTCCCTCGAGCTGAGCAGCAGGATGATGTAGAGGTCGGGCACGGATGCCGGCGGCGCGTAACGCGGTGGGGGACCGACGACCAGAACACCGACCGGCTTCCCATCGCGTTCGGCGATGTGCAGCCCGCCGCCGATCCTGAAGCCGTGGACACGCTCCCGGATCCCGGGTCGCTCGGAGAACGGCGTCGCACCCCACTGTCCCGTCTGGCCCCGCTGCACCAGCCAGTCGACGGCCTCGTCGAAGATCGCGACGACGGTGGGTCCGTCGGTCTCGTCTCCCGGCCGGATCCGCAGGCTGTCGCTCGTCATGCGAGGGGTCATTATCGGCCGAGCGCGCGAGTACCCGCGCGCCTGGCCGGGGTCCTCCGTCTTGCGCTAGACATTGTCAACCCGTTCATCCTCCCCGAGCATGATCAACGACATCACCCAGGCCCTGCTGCCCGTCAACGAGATCCGCGGCCAGTTCCCCGGTCTCAGAGCGGATCACGTCCACCTCGACGGCGCTGCCGGCACCCAGGTTCCCGAACCGGTGATCGCGGCCGTGCAGGACGGCATGCGTCGGGCGATGGCCAACGTCGGTGGTGCCTTCGAGACGAGCCGGACGAGCACCGAGGTCGTCGCCGAGGCGCGCTGTGCGCTGGCGCACCTCGTCGGCGGAGCGCCCGAGGGGGTCGTGCTCGGCCCGAACATGACCACGCTCACCTTCCATCTCGCGGATGCGCTCTCACGGACCTGGAGCGCGGGGGACGAGGTCGTCGTCACGTCGCTTGACCACGACGCGAATGTCCGACCCTGGTGCCTGGCCGCCGAACGCACCGGCGTGAACGTGCGGGTCGCAGACTTCGATCGCGATACCGGCGAGCTTCCGGTCAGTGCGGTTGAGGAGGTGCTGACCGACCGCACGCGTCTGGTGGCGGTCACCGCCGCGTCGAACGCGATCGGCACGCGCCCCGACGTTCGCGCGATCGCCGCGCTGGCACACGCGCGCGGAGCGTTGACCTACGTCGACGGCGTGCATGCCACCGCGCACGTGCCGGTGGACGTCCGTGGGCTAGGCGCCGACTTCTACGCGTGCTCCTCTTACAAGTTCTGTGGACCGCACACGGGCGCGGTCATCGCCGACCCGGAGGTCCTGGCCGGTCTGCAGCCCGCGAAGCTCGCCCCCGCACCCGACGCCTCGCCCGCCCGGTTCGAGCGCGGCACCTCGGCCTTCGAGCTGCTCGCCGGCGTCCGCGCGGCGATCGACTGGCTGGCCGGCCTGACCGACGCCGCCGGCGGCCGTCGCGAACGGCTGCTCGCGACGTTCACCGCGCTGGAAGACGTTCTGCAGCAGCGGCTCACCCGTCTCGTGGACGGACTCTCGAGGATCGAGGGCGTGCGCATGCTGGGCGCGCCACGACGCCGCACCTCGACAGTGTCCTTCGTCCTTGACGGATACCGCCCCGATGCGCTGGCCGCCCGGCTGGCCGAGCGCGGCATCGACGTGTGGGCAGGCGACAACTACGCCTACGAGCTGATGCGTCGTTTCGGCCTGCGCGAATCGGGTGGCGCGATCAGAGCCAGCATCGTCCTCTACAACACCCCCGAGGACGTCGACCGACTCGTCGAGGCCGTCGCCGAGCTGGCCGCAGCCCGCGGCTAGCAGCGGGCCCGGCTCAAGCAGCTATTCCGAGCTCGCCGAAGCTGTCTGCGTCGTTCGCGCTCGCCGTGCCCCGCCTGTCGAACGAGTGCAGGTGGCGCTCGCGATGCAGCTCGACGATTCGCTTCAGGTTCTCCTCCCGCGAGCGCGCCTGCCGCTTCGTGCTCTCGCGGATGTCGCGGTAGTTCGGTCGTCCCTCACCCACTCGAGTGCCCACGTTTTTGCCCCCCCAAGGGTTGTCGGCCATGACTCGGCATATCGCCGGATGCCGCAATAACGGACCGAGCGCGCCGAATCTCGCGCGGTGGCGCTGGCGCCACTCCCCCCGCCCACGACGGGCAGTGGCGCGTCGTCCACAGTAGAAGGCGCTGATACGCCACAGCCCCCGCGCACGACGGGCAGTGGCGCGTTATCCACACAGACGTCGTTCCCGGAGCTCCCGGACCCCTCGCCCGCGGTCCCCGACGCCGTATCCAGCAGGCCAAGAGGGCGTTCATCGGGCTCGCCCACCAGGCGCTGGGTCTGCAGCCGGGCTTCGGGGCCAAGTGTGCCACACCTGGCATGATCGCTCGGTGGCTGATCCCGACGCCAACGATCTTCGCCGGCACCGGGGTGAGTCATGCCCGCGATGAAGTGGTGGGGGTGGGGTCGAGAAGGGGTCGAGTTCTCGCACGAGGACAAGCCCGCACTGGCGCCGTTCATCGAGAAGTCGATCGGCGTCGACGTCTGCGTCAGGGGCACCGCGCCGGTTCGCTTCGACCAGCTTCAGATATCCGAGCCGAACGTGCCGGGCGAGCTGCGCGGCGAGCTCGAGGAGGCCGTCGGTGCATCGTTCGTCTCGACCGATCCGCTCGATCGGGTCGTCCACTCGCGTGGCAAGTCCCTGCGTGATCTCATCCGCCAGCGCCACGGCGAGCTAGCCCGGCTCCCCGATGTGATCGTGCGTCCGGCCGACGAAGACGAGGTCACCGCCATCCTGCAGGCGGCGCTGCGCGCCGACGCGGTCCTGATCCCGTTCGGGGGCGGCTCCTCGATCTCGGGGTCCCTGGAGGGGCCGGTCGGCGAGTCGCGCCCGGTGATCTCGGTCGATCTCGAGCGCCTCGACGGCGTGCTCGACATCGATGGCGGCTCCCGTCTGGCCCGGATCCAGGCCGGCGTGTTCGGCCCGCTGCTCGAGGAGCAACTGGCCGCCCGCGGCTACACGTTCGGCCACTTCCCGGACTCCTTCCCGCATTCGACCCTGGGCGGCTGGATCGCCACGCGCTCATCGGGGATGCAGTCCGACCGCTACGGCGACATCTCCGACATGGTCATGGGCCTGCGCGTGGCCACGCCGGCCGGCACGCTTGTGACCCGGGCCGTGCCGGCGGCGTCGAACGGTCCAAGCGTGCGCCAGATGATCCTGGGCAGCGAGGGCCGCCTCGGGATCATCACCGAGGCCACCGTGCACGTCCGGCGGATCCCCGAGCGGCGGACGATCCTCGGCTACCTGTTTCCCAGCTGGGCCGATGGCCTTGCGGCGATGCGCGACCTCGCCGCGAGCGAGTACTCGGTGTCGGTGACGCGCGTCTCAGACGCCAACGAGACGCAGTTCTCGTTCGCGATGCGGATCAACCCGACGATCGTCGACAAGGTGCAGTCGGCCGCGCTTCAGACATACCTTCGCCGTCGGCGTGGGTTCGATCCCGGTCAGATGTGCCTGTCGTTCATCGGCTACGAGGGCGGCGAGCGTCACGTCGCCGCACAGCGCCGTGCGGTGGGAAGACTCGTCAAGCGCCACGGCGGAGTATGCGTCGGGTCGGGGCCGGGCGTCCTCTATGACCAGAAGAAGTTCGACATCCCCTACATCCGCGACTTCCTGCTCGACCGAGGGGCGCCGGGCGACGTGTCGGAGACCGCGACGACGTGGACCAATCTCATGCCTCTGTACGACGCCGTCATCGCCGCGGCGAACGAGGCCTTCGCGCGGCTGAACGTGAAGGGCTACGTGATGTGTCACCTGTCGCACAGCTACCACGCCGGCGCGTGCCTGTACTTCACCTTCTCCTTCGGGGCGACGAGCGACGGCGCCATGCTCGCCGAGTACGAGGTCGTCAAGTCCGCCATCCAGCAGGCCTTCGTCGACAACGGCGCAACGCTCTCGCATCACCACGCGGTCGGCATCGAGCACGCGCAGTGGCTGCTCGAGGACATCTCCGCACCGGGGGTGGCGATGCTCGACGCGCTGTTCCACGGCTTCGACCCGGGGCGCCACCTGAACCCCGGGAAGATCGTTTGACCCGGCTCTCCCCGGGGGCGCGGGGCTCTCTCCCGTGGGCCGCGGGCTAGATCTCGCGTGCGGTCAACGGGCGCGGCGCGGGCCCGGCGAGGTGCGCCTCGAGCCCGCCCAGGACATCGGGGTCGAGCTTGTCGGGGACGTCCCGGGCGATGATCCCGAGCGCCTCCTCGGGTGGGAGGGGAGGCCGGTACGGTCGGTCGGCCGTGAGTGCCTCGTAGATGTCGGCCACGGCCAGCACGCGCATCGGCAGATCGAGGTCGCAGGCGTCGAGCGAGCGGGGGTAGCCGCTGCCGTCGAGCTTCTCGTGATGGTTGGCGGCCAGGTCTGCCAGTTCGGCGAAGCACGGAGCTCGCTCGAGGATCCGCAGCGTGTGCACCGGGTGGGTCTTGATCGCTCTGAACTCCTCGTCGGTCAGCTTGCCCGGCTTGTCCAGGATCTGGTTCGAGACAGCGAGCTTGCCGATGTCGTGCAGAAGGCCGGCGCGGAGGAGGATCCGCCGCCCTATCGGGTCGAAGCCGAGCGACGTGGCGATGCCGTCGGCGATCTCGGCTACGCGCTCGGAGTGCCGGGCGGTGAAGGGCGACTTAGCGTCGATGACGCGCGCGAACGCTTGGGCAATGCGATCCAGGCGCTCGTCGTCGCCGGCCAGGGCAAGGTCGGGGGGTTCCCAGCTGGAGACATTGGGCGACTCGAGCGCCTCCCAGAAGTCGCGGTCGCCACAGAAGGCGAGGAAGGCGTCGACGAGCGTGGGGTCGAACCAGCCGCCACGCCGCCGCTTGGCCACGGCGCGCGCCGCCTTCAGGCCGCCCGCGGAGTGGAAGACCTCGACCGTCTGGGCCAGGCAGAGGATCCGCGCCGCCAGCGGGATCTCCTCTCCGCGGAGTCCATCCGGCATCCCACGTCCATCCCAGTGCTCGTCGAGGCTGCGGATGGCCAGGGCGGTCGGCTCGGACAGGAACAGCATGCGGGCAATCTCGGCCCCGCGCTCGCAGCGGGCCTCCATGAACTTGCGCGTGACGTCGCCCTCGTCGCGAATCCCGCGCAGCACCTGAAGCCGCCGGCGGAGGCCCGCCCCTGGAGCGGCGGTCCGCAGCGACCATAGGAAGGCGGCGCGCGGGTCGGTCCAGTCCACCAGCTTTGACGTCGCCTTGGCCGCCCGGTCGTCGGCGGCGAACAGCATCGCCATCCGGTTGGAATTGGCCGAGCAGCCCGCGTCCTTGAGCAACAGCGCGTAGAACAGGTCCGAACGCTCGTTGGCGGGCAGATCGAGCTGGGCGGCCATGCGCATCCCGATCAGACACGAGCGAACGGCGTGGCCCGGTGGTTGCCCCTCGGCCACGTCGAGCGCATAGGAGAGGGCTCCGATCACGCCGGACAGGGCAATCTGCGCCATACCCGGATGAATCGGGCGCTCTCCGGGCGAGCTTGAGCAGCCGGCTCGCGACGTGGACCTCGGCCGCCCTTTCAGCGCGCGGACGGCGTGCGAGGGCGACGGGGCCCACGGCCTCGTCGGCGCACGTCGGCCCAGAACGAGCGCTCGAACTCGTCCCAGTCGACCGGCGGGACGTCGGGACCGTCGCCCCCGCCGCCACCGTCGTCGTCGTCGCGGCGCAGCCACACCGCGAGACCCGCCATCGGCGTTCCCACCCAGAACATCACGCTCCCGAGCAGGGTCGGCATCGTCGCCACGCCCAGACACATCATCGCCACGCCCGTCCAACCGGCCGCCAGACAGCCAGTGTGATGTGCCGCCACGTATTCGAGCAACCGCCGGTCATGCGAGATCAGGCCGATCACGACGAACGGTGAGCCGAGCCAGAGCCATCCCAGCAGCGCCACGGCTCAGCAGATCCCCCTCTGTTGCTCAGACGAAACGACTAAGGCGCCCCGACCCAGTCCAGTCGTCTTAGGTGCGGTCCGGATCGGGTAGGCGAACGAGACGGCAACCACTGGAGGGAGAGGCATGACCGCGCCGATTGAGGACGTCAGCAGCCTGCCGGGCAAGAGGATCTCAGACCAGGCTCAGAACCCGATCGGACAGGTCAAGGAGATCTTCGCCACCGAGGACGGCTTTCCGATGTGGGTCGCCGTCGAGGTGAAGACAGGCCTCGGCGACAAGCGCATCGCGTTCGTACCGCTCGCCCGGATCAAGGAAGAGAGCGGCGAGCTCCGGGTTCCCTACAGCAAGCAGCGCATCGGCGATGCGCCCGAGGTCGAGGACGGCGAGAGCATCTCGGCCGAGTGCGATCGCAAGCTGCGCGACTACTACGGGATCGACACTGGCGACCAGGAGCTCCGCAGCGACAACAAGTCCTATGCCACGCTCGTGCCCGAGGAATCGGGCGCGGCCACGCGGGTGGCGGATCCCGGCGAGCTCGAGTCGCCGGACGCCGACACGCGCACCGACGAGAGCCGCGAGCGCCTCAATGACCCGGGCAGCGCGGAGATACGCAAGGTCACCGCCGAGGACATTTCCCACGACACCAAAGAAGACCCGGCCGACTCCGGGACGAACTGACCGACGCGGATCCGTCTCAGCGGACCGGACGGCAGATCGTGTCGAGCCATGAGCAGCGCACGACCGTTCCGATGATCCACGCGCCGGGCACGGGTCCCCAGAACCGGCTGTCGTCCGACACGCCCCGGTTGTCGCCCAGCATGTAGTACTCGCCGGTGGGGACCCTGACCGGCGTGGGGAAGTTGCACTGATCACCGGTGGCGCACGGCGCGATGTACGGGTCGTCTTCCCTGACCCCGTTGCGGATCACGTGTCCGTCGACGATCGAGACCACGTCGCCCGGCCCGGCCACGACCCGCTTGACGAAGATTGCGCTCGACTCCTGCGCCACCGGCGCGCCACACGCCTGGCTCGATCCGCTCCCCTCCTCGCTGACGCCGCACACGGGATCGCTCGGATGCGCCCCTACCGGCGGATGGAAGACCACGATGTCCCCGATCGCGGGAGCGCTCGAGGTCGTGGCGGAGAGGTTCTCGCCAACCTGGAGGGTCGGCTCCATCGAAGAGGAGGTCACCCGGTAGCGCCCGACGTCGTGGTGCATCACCAAACCGATGGCGGCCACAGCGAGCGCCGCCACTCCGAATACACGTCTGCCCATCCGACGGCGGACCGGCTTTCCGAGCGGCATGGACACCGCCGGCGTCGACAATTGCTCCATCCTGGCGCTGATCGGCACGGTTTCGGTCGAGCTTGAACCGCTCTCACGATGGCCTCGGTGGCGCCTGGCGGATAACGTCTGTATGACATGCCCGGTGACGGCGTCCATCGCGTGGTGGTCATCGGCGGCGGCTTCGGCGGCGAGCAGGCAGTAGCCAAGCTTCGCCATTCCGCTGTCGAGGTCACGCTGATCGACCGGCGCAACTTCCACCTGTTCCAGCCCCTGACCTACCAGGTCGCCACTGGGGCCCTCTCGCCCGGGGACATCGCGTATCCGCTCCGAGAGATCTTCAAGCGCGATCAGAACGTCCGGGTTCTGATGGCGGAGGTGGCAGCATTCGATCTCGCCGGGCGTCAGGTGCATCTCCGCTCGGTGGCCGGAGTGCCCGCCCCCGAGTCGGTCCCGTACGACACCCTGATCGTGGCGGGCGGTTCGCGCTACTCCTACTTTGGCCACGACGAGTGGACCGAGTACGCGGCCGAGGTGAAGTCGCTCGAGAGCGCGCTGATGGTGCGGGCGCGCATCCTCGCCGCCTTCGAGGCCGCGGAGGAGGCG
>DATBYI010000322.1:0-11904 GCA_036513815.1 Solirubrobacteraceae bacterium | reverse complement strand
TGTTGTGGCGAGAGCGAGCTCGACGACCATGGGATCCTGTCGCAGCTCAGCGTTCATCGGTGTTTGGATCCAACCCGGGGAGATGGCGTTTACCCGCACGCCGTCAGGAGCGAGCTCGACGGCGAGCGTCCGGGTCAGCTGTGCGAGTGCGGCTTTGCTCATTCCATACGCTCCTGCGTACGCCTGTCCGATCTCTCCCGCGGGCGATATGAAATACACGACCGCCCCTCGGCCTTCTCGCAGGTGTGGGATTGCCGCCTGTGTGAGGACAAACGGAGCCCTGACGTTGACGCGCCATTGCTCGTCCAACGTGGAGACCGGCGTCTCCTCGATCAACCCGATCTCGAGGCGCCCCGCGCAACACACAAGAATATCGAGTCGCCCGAATCGTTGGACCGTTTGTTCGACGGTGTCAGCAGCCGCAGCGTCGTCTTCGAGATCGGCGGTAATGGCGAGACACTGTGCTCCCGTCGTCTCGATCCGCGTGGCGACCTCCTGGAGCCGCAACTTGTTCCGGCCGCCGATCGCGACCGCTGCCCCCGCTTCTCCAAGCGACTCAGCAACCCTTGCTCCGATTCCCGAGCTCGCGCCCGTGACGAGCGCGACACGTGAGGTTAGGTCAACCCTGACGCTCATCGGTTCCGCCTATTTCTCGCCGACTGATTCCGTGCTGGTCGAGCTTTGAATGAACTCCGAGATCTCGAGCCAACCGTCGCGTTTCGTCGCCTCGACGGCGCCGAGCACGAGGGCCAAGCTGCCAAGGTTTTGCCGTCCGCTCGTCTCGGCCGCGCGACCCTCGCGAAGGGCCAAGGCAAACTCGCGCAGCACGCCCGAGCGCTCTTCCTCCTCGAGAGGAACGAGAGGCACCTCGAGCGTCTGTGCGTAGCGCTCGAGCGTTCCTGGTCGAAACACGACATCGGCGAAGTTTTGGGGTACGAGGACCACGGTGTTGTGGTTCCACTGGATCGCTCCCATGTCCCCCTGGATATCCCAAGAACCGTCGATTGTCGTATTGATCTCCGGACCTCCGCGGGACACCCAGCTGCCCGAGTACGACACGAAAGTGCCGTCCTGGGTCTCGAAGTCGACGATGGCGTTCGCGTTTCCGCGGAACCAACTCCAGGATGGGTTGTAACTGTGGGCGCGCACCCTGACGGGCTCGAGACCGAAGATGCCTCGAATGAAATCGAAGTGATGGACCGTCTGATCAACGATCAACGGTTCATCCATTAGTTCGCGAAAGCCCGGGACGTGCATTTCCTTAAATAGACGGCCGTGAATCGCACCGACGGTGCCGATGGCACCTTCCTGGAGTAGGCGCTGCACGGTACGGGCGCCGCGGCGGAAGCGAAACGTCTGGGAGACCATCACCTCGCGGCCCACCCGCTCACTAGTCTCGACGATCCTCGTCGCTTCGGCGAAGCTGGGGGCTAGCGGCTTCTCGATGAGGCAGTGAAGGCCAGCTTCGAGAGCCTCTATCGCCACCGGCGCATGTGCTTCCGGCGGGACCACTACCAGCACCGCGTCCGCGCTTCGGTTCGCCAGCGCTTCAGTGATGGACGAGAATCGGCGGTCTCCCGGAAGCGCGACAGAATCGCCAACGCGGTGCAATGCGTCGTCGTCTAGGTCGACGAGCGCTTCCAGCTGCGCCCAGGGCGATTCGCTGAGCACCTTCGCCCATCCGGTGCCCCAGAACCCTGCACCCGCCTGGATCACACGAAGTGCGGACATGTCCTCTCCTCCGATAGTCGATCGAGATTGACTGTCACTCATCAGTTGGAACCGGTGCATCCTCGTATGAGCGGACGGACGCGAACTTTCCGTCGCGCACGCGCACGACGTTGACTCCACGAACGCGGTAGCGCTTGCCGGCTGTGTCGACAAAGAACGCGTCGAATTCCAGCGCTGACGAATCGCCGCGTGGAAACTCCTGCAGGATCTCGACCTCGAGGCCGGGATAGTTTCGGGCGTGCTCCTCGTACATCTTGCGGATTTCTGCGTGTCCACGCCGAAGCCCGTCTGGCCCCTCGTATGTTCCGTCGGGCTCGTAGTGATCGACAACTTCGTCGATGGCACGGCGGCATTCCGCGTCCCAGTAGGACTCTGAAACTGTGCGCGGAGTCGCCATCACGCCTCACCTCTTGGGCGCGCGACGAGGCTAGCCTGCGGCCTCTGAGGGATATCAGTCATCCCAGGTCTCCACTTCGTAATAGGTCAGGCCGTGGTCCAGCGCGGTCTCTTCGGCTCCGTAGTTGAATCCGATGCCAGGATTGCCGGTCGGGTAAGTTTCATCGACGGCGGACGTGACCTCGACTCCGTTGATGTATCCCTTGATCTCGTTGCCGATGATCGTCGCCTCGATCACGTCCCCGTCCTCCACGCCGAACTCTGCGCCGTTCTTCCGACAGAGCGAGGTCCAACCCCCGAGTGGACCCTCCCACCGCACGATCTCTGCGTAGCCTTCGTCGGTTTTGAGGCACCTGAAGAACACCTCGTACCCCGGGATCCGGTGAGGAAGAAGAGTGCTGCGCAACCGGAGCTCCACTTCGTGGTACCGATCGCTGGTCTGATTGCGGCTGCGCACGACGGCTTTCGCGTGCTGGTTCCGCCCCCACGAGCCCTTCAGGATTGCCGTCGGATCGTTGTAGTCACCCACGGGGGCGTCGATGTCGTCACCCTGCTCGACGCGGCGCTCCGCCACAACCATGGGAATGGACTCTCCGTGGGCCAGTCCGTCCTCGGTGAGGATGTTGGCCCAATCGATGCCTTCGTCCCTGCCATTGAGCCAGATCCCGCCCTCCGCGATGGGATTTTCATCGGCTTTGAAGCCCGTGATGTAAGACCGGACGGCAGGAACGTCGTCTGGCTTACCAATGCGGTTCGCGGACATGTAGCGGGGGCCTCCTGGGATAGGTGTCTGACGATGGGCTGGTGCGGATCCTAACGTATTGTTGTCCGGACAGCAAGGCCCCGTGTTGCCCGCTTCTTAGGGTCGCCGTGGCACCGATATGACTTCTTGTACGGACATAAGACTCGTCACACGTTGAAGGCCACGACAGGTCCTCACGCCGGCAGATGGTTCCGGAGGAACGAAAGGGCCTCCTGGGACAACTGGTCTTCGCTGTCAAACAGCCGCCGCCATATCCGGGTGGCGGCGGCGAGGTTGGGGAGAAAGTTGCCGAATGCCTCGACGGTCAGCCAGCGGTCATAACCGATCTCCCGGAGCGCCTCGAACGTCGCGTCCCAGGCGACACTCCCCGTTCCAGGCACTCCGCGATCGTTTTCGGAAATGTGCACGTGAGCGATCCGGTCACCGGCGCGGCGGATCGCGTCCGCGGGGTGCTTCTCCTCGATATGGGCGTGGAAGGTGTCGAGGTGGATACGACACGAGGAGTGTCCAACCTCGTCCACGAAGCTGATGGCCTGATCCAAGGTATTCAGGTGATAGAGCTCGAACCGGTTGACGACTTCCTCTGCCAGCACGACGCCCGCCTGCTCGGCGTACTCAGCTACCCGCCGCAGATGGTCGACGCTGCGCTCCCACTCGTCCGACGTCGGACCGGCTCCCGTGAAAACTCCCAAAGCGATCTGATGGGGACCACACAAGAGGGACGAGCCGACCGCCGCGCAGCAGTCGACGACGGCCTGCATGTGCCGACACGCAGCTTCTCGCACTCGTGGGTCAGGGCTGACCGGGTTGTGCTCGGGGGCGATTACCGTGTTGGCCGTGCGTTCCAACCCAAGATCATCGAGACGTCGGCCCCACCGGGACCACTCCGCTGGGTCCAGGTCGAATATCGGTACCTCGACGCCGTCGTAACCGATTTCCTTGAGACGCTCGAGCACCGGCAAGAGCCCCTCGTGCATCCGGTCTGTCCAGAGGTACAGGTTGATTCCGAGCTTCACGTATCCCGCCGTGCCTCGGGCGACCGTCCTCGTCTCCGCATTATTCGTCGGCGCCGGAGAACACCGACCCCACCGGGTCCGCGGCGATCGGGCAGCGCACGCGTCATATCATGGTCCGCTGCCGCGGCCTTTACTCCGGCTCGCACGTCGTGCATCAAATGACCGGTCTATGCGCGAGCTCCTCGGGCGACTCGGGACGAAGTACGGCGGCCTCGCCGGCGTGAAGAAGCCACTCCTCCTTCCCAGCAAGGCGCATCGCCAACAGGATTACGAGTCCCGCCACGGCCCAACCGACGAAGACCCACAGCGCATAGCGAGTAGGGGCCGGCGGAAGTGGAACCACCGATTTATATTCGCTCCACACTAACGCGACCGTCGTCACGATCGGGAATAGGAGGTGTAGCACCGGGTTGAACTGAGCCCTGCGTTCGCGCCAGAAATACGCGCCGGTCGCGATACTCGCCAAGCTATATATGAACACGATCGCGAAGCTGAGCGCGAACGCGTAAAAGCCGAAACCCGTCAGCGGATCGTAGAGCACCTGGTAGAGAATAAAAGCAGCGATGAGGGCGACGACTGCCTCGGCCACAATCGTGCCAACCGGGGTCCTGTACTTTGGGTGGACATACCGCAGCTGTCTGGGGAGCGCCCCTGTGTCCGCCATTCCAAACCACATGCGGGTGCTCTGATTGAAGATGGCGAGCGATCCCGCGAAGCCAGAGTTCCAGAGGGCGACAAGCAGGATTATGTCCGCCCCGTGCCAGTACCGGTGCGCCAGAGTCAACAACGGGCTGTTCGTCGCCGCCCCAAAAGAGGTGGATAGCGATGTTCCCCATCCGACAAGTACTCCCCAGGCAAAGAACGAAAACATTATTCCGAGTGCCAGGACGGAGATCCACATGCCGCGCCCGATGTTGCGTTCGGGGTTTTCGGTTTCCTCGCCCAGTGAGGCAACGGACTCCCAACCCGTGTACGCAACGATCGCGAAGATCACGGCGAGATAGAGTCCGTGCGAAGTCGGGGAAGCGCTCGGGTTAAACCCTGAGAGGTTGAACCCCCCCTTGCCGGGGCTCGCCAGTCCCCAGATCGCGAGAACCAACAGGATAACTATCTCAATCGAGCCAGAGACGATCAGAAGGCGCCCGCTCAGTCGGATACCGCGATACGAGATAAGCGCGCAAAGGGCTACGCCGCCAACAACCCACCACTCCCACGGAATGGAAAAACCGTAGTTGGCCTTAAAGAACTGGTCGGATATATAGCCGACAAGTCCCAGAACGAGACCAGGCAGTAGGGGGGTGTACCAGGCATACAACCACGAGACGAACCACCCCACGCGAGGGTGAAGCCCTCTGCTTACCCATGTGTAAAAGCCACCGGCCGAGGAAAGATATTTCGCAATCTGTGCAAGCGTAACCGCCAGCATCACCATGATCACAATGCCGACCAGGTAGACGAAGGGTGTGGCGACACCAGCCAGCCCGACCGTAGCTTGGATAAAGAAGAACAACGTGAACGCAGGAGCTGTCTCGGTGATGCCCTGCATCAACGCTTCCGGGAGGCGCAGCGCACCAGCGGCGAGCTTCGTCTCGGCGACCAGCACTTCCTCCGGCGCAGGGGCTTCGTTGGCGGCTGGCGCCGCCGAAGCAGTTCCGGTCCTCTCCATTGCTCCTCCTATGCGGGTGGCACTTGGTGCCGATGGCCGCTGCCGCCACTCATGTGGTACCGCCAGCGATTTCAGGGGTTACGAACTGAGGCGTGAACGGTGACGAGGAGACTGAGACGTCAATCCGCATTCGGTCGCTACGGAGCCATGCCTGATAGCAGTCGAAAGGCCGGAGGTTTCGATCCCAGCTCACTGATTCGACGAAGATCAACGGCGCGCCGACCGGAAGCTCAAGAAGCTTCGCCAGCCGCTCCTCGGCACGTACGGCCTCGAGCATCCGGCGACCGCCGGCCGTCTCCGTGTCTGCACGATCTTTCAGCCGTTGGTAGAGCGATTCGTTCGGGTCGTCGAGCGGTAGCACCTGCTCGGCGAGCCCTGGCGGCAAGTGGTTCACGACGTACATCGCCACCAGGCCATCGACCGCTCGGACGCGCTCGAGCGTTCCGCCCAGCGGGCCCGCAAGTCCGAGTGCTGAGGTGGCCCAGGGCGGCAACGGTCCCCTGACGATCGAGCGCAGGACGTCCGATCTGACAAGCCGTCCCATCCGCCCGAACTCTTCTTCGAAGAAGCCGCCCGATGATTGCAAGAGCCAAGTCCGGGGCTCCGACTCAGCGACGAATGTGCCCTGCCCCTTCCGTCGTTGGACAAGCCCGCGTTGCTCGAGCCGACCGAGGGCCTGGCGGATCGTCGTCCGGGAAAGGCCGAGTTGCTTGGAGATCTCTGGCTCGGCCGGAAGCCGAGCGCCGGGCTCCCATCGTCCGCTCACGATTTCCGCTTCGAGGAGCTCGGACAGCTGGAAGTAGTAGGGCACGGGTGACTGACGGTCGATTTGCGTCGACGGCAGCGCCATTGGGGCTCGAGGCACCGGCGAACCCTAACGTCCTGGGATTAGTACGGACAGGATGACGAGAGATCATGCACAGCTCACTAGCCGCTGTCAAGAGCGGGATTCACGCTAAATGCGGTCATACGCGAGCACGTTGTCCGTACAGCACGATGTATACTGGCGCGGTGTGCTCTGGGCCGCCGGCGTCGCCGTGACTAGATGAAGACGAGGAGCAAGCGCGCGTGTAGTCACCGATCGCTGGCCGTCAAGCAGCGGGTCAGGGCCCTGCATCCCGCGCGCGTAAGCAGAATGGACGTGGATGGCTGAGGTCTTGGGGATTGGGCCGATGGTGGAGGAGACGTACGACCGCGTGCGCCGTGCCTACGGCTGGGAACTAGGACGCCACCGCCGCGACCTTGTGACGCCGGCGCTGGTCCTCGACCTCACGATCGCGCGTCGCAACATCGCCAGAATGGCCGAGCGCATCAGCGCGGTGGACGCCGGTCTACGGCCCCACGTCAAGGTCCACAAGAGTCCGGAGATTGCGCGGATGCAGGTTGAGGCCGGTGCGATCGGCATTTCTACCGCGACGGTGTGGGAAGCGATGGTGATGGTCCATGCCGGTCTGGATGGCGTATTCGTGGTGAACACCGTCGCCGGCCCGGACAAGCTCGCAGCCCTGGCAACGCTGGCGCGCGATGCGAACGTGATGGTCGCCGTCGATGATCCTGGTAACGCGGCAGCATTGGCCGCTGCGGCTCGTGCTGCCGGGAGCACACTTGGGGTGTTGATCGAGGTCGACACCGGGATGGATCGGTCTGGCGTGGACAGCATCGAGGAGGCAGTCAGACTCGCCGACCGGATCTCGCACCTGGAAGGGCTGCGCCCGCTGGGTGTGACCGGGTACGAGGGTCACTGCTCGTTGACGCCCGACGATGAGCTGCGTCAGGAGCGTCAGCAGGCGGCGATGCGTTTCCTCGTGGACACCGCTCACGCCATACGTGCTGCGGAACTGCCTTGTGAGATCGTGTCGGCGGGCGGGACGGCAACGTGGGACTGGACGGCGGCGTATCCGGGCGTGACGGAGATCCAAGCCGGGTCCTACGTGGTAATGGACAACTTCCACGGGGCGATGGTGAGCGACTTCGAGCACGCGCTGACCGTTGTGAGCACGGTGATTAGCCGTCGGCCCGATCGGGTGATCGTGGATGCCGGAAGCAAGTCGATCGCCGCACCCTCCCTCGCGTCCATGCTGGACCACGATCTCGAGGTGATGCGCTTTGACGAAGAGCACGGGATCTTCATCGCGACCCCGGGGGTCGGCCTCGCGGTCGGAAGCGTCGTCGAGTTGATCCCCGGCTACGCACCGAGCACGGCCAATTGGTACGACGCTTTCCACGTCGTCGAGGATGACCGGGTCGTCGACATCTGGCCCGTGATCCCTCGCGGGCCTGGCCACGGAGGCTTGCTGCAATGACCAGCCCGTCTCCGCGCTTCATCGATAAAGGGGTGGTTGTCACTGGAGCGGCACAGGGCCTGGGTCGGGCTGTCGCACAAGGATTCGCTGCGGAGGGCGCCGGCGTCGTGCTCATGGATAGAGAGGCCGACCCGCTGCACCAGACTTTGGACGAAATCCGGCGCACGCATGAGCGCGTAGAAGCCGTGGTGGGGGACGTCAGTTCCCGTGCCGACGTCGTTCGGACGGTAGCGATCGCCGTTGAGCGCTTTGGTCATCTCGACGTCGCCGTCCAGGTCGCGGGTATCGCCACCTTCCTCCCTTTTCTCGAGTTTGACGACGAGCAATGGCGACGAACCCTCGAGGTCAACCTCAATGGAACGTTCTACCTGGCTCAGGAAGCGGGTCGTGTGATGGTCCGCCAGCGCACCGGAGGTGCGATCGCGATTACCTCGTCCACCAACGCGTTTCAACCCGAGGCCGGCGGCCTCGCGTACAACACCTCCAAATCGGCGCAGGTCGCAGTCATGCGGACGGCCGCGATCGAGCTCGCCCCACACGGCATCCGCGTGAACGCCATCGCGCCCGGAATCATGAACACCCGACTCGCGGAGTTCGTGATCAACGATCCCGTGCAGTCGAAGGTCTTCCTCGAACGGATTCCGCTGGGCCGGTTCGCGGAACCCGAGGAGATTGCGCGTTCGATCCTGTGGATGTGCTCGGCCGACGCGTCATATCTCTCGGGCGAGCTCTTGGTCAATGACGGCGCGATGTCGGTTGGCCTGCCACCCCCAACCGGGTCGGAGGACGTGTCGGATCTTCCCGCTGAGCCAGAAGAGGCGAAATGACCACGGCGAGCGACCGCAAGCTCTCGATGCACGAGTTCGAGGCGCTGTTCGAATCCGTCAAGAACTGGAGCCGGTGGGGAGCCGACGACGTGGCGGGGACCCTCAACTACATCACGCCGGCACATGTCCAACATGCCGCGTCGCTGGTGCGCACGGGACGCTCCGTCTCAATGGCGATTCCGATCAACACGGTCGCCGGTCCAGACAACCCGCATCCCGCGATCCACTACATGACCCAGCTCCACGATTGGGACATCGGTTCCGGCACACTTCGATTCGCGACGGATTTCCTCGGGATGGACTTCCACGGGGATTGCCATACGCACATCGACGCCCTTTCCCACATCGCGTATGGCAATCAGCTCTACGGCGGTCGCTCGGCGTCCTTGGTTACCAGCCACGGCTCGCAGGCCCTGGGGATCGAGGACTATGCGCACGGGATCATCAGCCGGGGCGTCCTCCTCGACATCCCCCGGCTCCGCGACGTCCCGTACCTTGAGCCTGGCGAGGCGGTAACCCGAGCCGAGCTCGAGGAGGCGGAACGGGCGCAGGGTGTCCGCCTCGAGGAAGGTGACGTACTTGTCTTCCGCACCGGGCATCACCGACGCCGCCTCGAACTTGGTCCGTGGGACAACACGTACGAAGGCGAGGGCAAGGCTGGGCTCCACGTCGACTCCATTCCTTGGATGCACGAGCGCGGAATTGCCATGTTCATGCCCGACGGGGACGGAGAGGCGGTGCCGAGCACCGTCGATGGGGTCCTCTACCCCATTCATGCCCTCCAGGTCGCGGCCATGGGTATGGCCGTGTCGGACAGCTTGAATCTCGAGGACATCGCAACCGCATGCGCCGAGGAGCAGCGTTGGGAGTTCATGGTAGTCGCCGCGCCCTTGCGGCTGCCCGGAGGCACGGGCTCGCAGTTCAACCCACTCGCGATTCTCTGACGCGCTGACATCGGCAAATCCCAGGAGGTGAGACATTTGCAGTCACCAGGCCAGAGCACAGACCCCGTCAGCATCACGCCGCCCGCCGCTCCACTCCCGATCAGCCAGATCGCGATCGTGGTTAAAGATATCGACCAAGCGCTGGAGCGCTACAACCGTGCCCTCGGATGGGGTCCCTGGAACGTGTACGAGCACAAGCCACCGGCGCTTCACGACACCTACTTGCATGGCCAGCCGACCGATTTCACGATGATAGGTGCTGAAACCCACGTCGGGGACCTGGTCGTCGAGCTGCTGCAGCCGGAGGACGGGCCAAGTATCTACAAGGAGTGGCTCGAATCACACGGCGAGGGACTGCATCACATCGCGGTGATGAGACCGAATCCGACCGAGTCCTCGGAGACCATGCGCAGGTTCGAGGAGATGGGCGCCGGCGTTCTGATGGAGGGCCGGATCGGCGAGACGATTCATTTCTATTACCTTGACACCGAGCCGTTACTCAAGGTGATCTTCGAGTCCGGCACAGGACACGCCGTCGACCTCACTCCGGTTCGCGTTTACCCCTGAGCGTGCGCTAGAAGCTCCGTTGAGAATCCTGGCCGTCGGCGACAGTTATATGCCTCCGCGATATTTCTCCGAGGCATTCGCCGATCTTGCGCGGTTCCACGACATTGAGCTGATGCAGATCGATGCCTCGCGCGCGTTCAGGCCGTCGACGCCATCGGAGCGCAAGCTGCAGGAGTATCAGGGATCCCCCGTCGAGCTGGTCGAGCGCATGGCGGGGATCGAGGTGTTGGTCGTGCAGGGCGCCCCGGTCACCGACCGGGTGCTTGACGCGTCCCCGCAACTTCGGCTCGTCTGCTGCGCGCGTGGCGGGCCGGTGAACGTAGACGTAGATGCAGTCAGCGCCCGGCGGCTCCCTCTGGTCACGACACCCGGCAAAAACGCCGAGGCTGTGGCTGACCTCACGCTGGCGTTCATGGTGATGATCTCGAGACAGCTGCCGAAGGCTCAGCGCTTCCTCGCCGACGGGCATCGGGTTCAAGACAATTGGGAGGGCGCAAGGTTTATCGGGAGCGACCTCCGGCGCCATGCCCTCGGCATCGTCGGGTACGGGGAGATTGGCCGCCGAGTTGGCCATCGAGCGTTGTCGTTCGGCATGTCCGTCCTCGTCTACGATCCCTTCGTGATCGTTCCCGGGGGCTCGGGCGTCATGCAAGTTGAAAGCTTCGACGAGCTGCTCGGCGGGAGTGATTTTGTTTCGCTGCACGCTCGGGCGACGTCGGAGAACGCCAATCTGATCGACGCCGCTGCGCTCGCCTCGATGAAGAGGGGAGCGTGTCTGGTCAACACGGCACGAGAAACCCTCGTCGATGAGGACGCGCTCGATGCCGCGCTCAGCTCCGGGCAGCTTGGGGGGGCGGCGCTCGATGTCGTACGAGCGACGGCGGACGATGGGCCGCATCGCCTTCTACGCCACGACAACGTGGTGGTAACTCCCCACGTGGGCGGCGCAACTCATGAGACCCTGTTTCAGGCTGGAGAGATGATCGCCGCCGACATCGTTAGGTTCGCGGAAGGCATCCCTCCGCTGCACCTGTTCAATGGAGGCACAGTGGCTGCATGAAGGACGAACTGCTCCTCGCCATCGACGCGGGCACCGGTAGCTGTCGGGCGATCCTGTTCGCAGCGGACGGGGCGCAGGTGGCGGCGTGTCAGCGCGAGTACGCGCACGCCCCACTCGCTGGAGTGCCCGGTTCGCAGGTATTCGATACCGACACGAACTGGCGGCTTATTTGCGAATGCGTGCGGAGCGTGCTCGACCGCTCCGGCGTCGCGAGGGACGCGGTGAAAGCTGTGAGCGCCACAAGCATGCGCGAAGGCATGGTCCTCTATGACGCCCGCGGACACGAGGTCTGGGCGTGTCCGAACGTCGACTCGCGCGCGACCGCGGAGGCAGCCGAACTGGTTCGCTCGGGCGCCGCGCGCGAGATCTATGAGCAGGCCGGCGACTGGGTGGCGATTACGGCACCGGCACGGTTCCTCTGGATCGCTCGACATCAGCCAGAGGTCTTTGCCGCGATCGCGCATGTCGGAATGCTCGGCGATTGGATCCTGACGAAGCTGTCCGGCGTCTTCGTCACCGACCCGTCGCTGGGTTCGAGCTCGGGGATGTTCGACCTCGCGGCTCGGGATTGGTCTGACCGCGTGCTAGAGGTCTGTGGCCTTGACCGGTCCGTGTTCCCGTCAATTGTCGA
>DATBYI010000321.1:0-3658 GCA_036513815.1 Solirubrobacteraceae bacterium | reverse complement strand
GTCAAGTCGAAGGTCTCAAAGCAGCTTGACCGCGCGGAGAACCCGAGCGAGACGCTTGACTATGCGTATCAGCGCCAGGTCGAGAACCTCCAGAACGTCAAGAAGGGGATCGCCGACATCGCCACCGCGAAGAAGCGGCTGGCGCTCCAGCAGCAGCAGCTCGGTGAACAGGGCGCCAAGCTCGACGCTCAGGCCCGCGAGGCGATCTCTGCGGGACGCGAGGATCTTGCTCGCGTGGCGCTGGAGCGCAAGCAGCTGACCGTTCAGGAGGCTGGCTCGCTCGACCAGCAGATCGCACAGCTCGATTCAGAGCAGGTGAAGCTGATCGAGTCCGAGAAGCAGCTCCAGGCAAAGACCGAGCAGTTCCGGTCAAAGAAGGAAGTCATCAAGGCCCAGTACTCGGCTGCCGAGGCGCAGGTGCGGGTTTCCGAGGCGGCCACCGGAGTCGGTGACTCGATGGCGGATGTCGGCATGACGACGCAGCGCGCCCTCGACAAGACCGAAACGATGAAGGCTCGCGCACAGGCCGTCGATGAGCTTCAGGCGGCGGGAACCTTCCAGGATCTGACAGCGCTTGGCCCCGGCGAGGACGACGTCGATCGCCAGCTCGACCAGCTCGGCGCGAAGAGCGCCGTCGACGATGAGTTCGCCCGCCTCAAGGCGGAGGTCCAGTCGGGCGCTCCGCAGTCCGCGCTGGCTGCTGGCGACACCGACGCGAGTGACCACGCAGAGGCACGGCAGCCGGCTGCTGGCGACGGCGAGGCCCCTCCTCCCGGTTAGTTCTCCGGACCCCGTGATCGCCGGCTTTGCACCGGCTGAGGGTCGACGTCGTTGTGGCGCACGCGGACCTGTCCGACAGTGCCCCGTCCTTCACCGGGCGATGCGCGGCGCCCGGACGACTCCTTCGCCCAGCTAGCAGCACCGCGGTTGCCGGCAGGTTGGTTGAGCGCGGTGACGCGATGCCGGCGGCGCGACGCGTGCTGGGCGGGCTCGTTCTGAGCGGATCAGCCGAATAGCCGGTACGCGATCCAGATCCCGACAAAGCCGCCGATCATGAAGAACGCGACCGATGAGAGCGAGAGTTGCCCGGCTCCCCAGAGGCTCGGAATGAAGCTCCCTATGGTCCCCCCGACAAACCCGCCAGTGTATGTGGGTCCCTTGCGCACAGTTCCTCGTCGGTCAAATCGACGGTTGAGACCATGAATTGCAAGGGATGCGGACAGACGGGCAACGGTCGGCCAGCCCTCCCACGAGAGCGGCGCGCGGTCGGATCTCAGCCGACCTGTCCCTTGGTATCGATGGTGAAGGCGTTTGCGGCTGGCGGCTGCCGCGTCCTCGGCGGCCCGTCTCGGGCGCCGTTCGGGAACCACAAGCGAACGCTCCCGAGACCGCCGACGGGCGGCCCGCACGATCGCTATCGCTGCCCGTTGGGATGAGCACGGCCTATGCGGATCTGATCTGATACGCCGATGACCAGACGCATACTTCCGCTAGCCGTGTTGGCGGCGTTCGTGCTCGCCGCCGCACCGGCCTTTGCTGGCTCCATCACCAAGCTCAAGTCCGGCACCTATAAGGGCACGCTCGCGGCGCCCCGCACTGAGTACGCGGTCACGCTGACCGTGTCCCACGGGAAACTGACCAAGGCCACACTGTCGAACATCCCGCTCTACTGCTCGAGCGGCGGCCCAGCGACGCCGGTCGAGTTCGCCGGATCGAAGATCGCCGCGACAAGCGGGGCGTTCTCTACGACCGGCAAGTATTCGATCAAGGTCGGCCCCTACAAGGGCAAGGTGGGCGAGAAGCTGAAGCTGACAGGGCGCTTCACCTCGAAAGGCACCGTGTCCGGCGTGCTCGCAACGACGTTCGTGCTCAACGGGCCTAAGTGCACTGGCAAGACCGCGTTCACCGCGGCGCGATAAAGGCAGACCCGCAGTACAAACCTCCAGCTGATCACGCCCGACGGCAAGCCCGTCGGGCTCGTGCTTGTCGAGACCCCCGGGGGTCGCGCGGTTGGGATGTGGCGCATCCACAACAAGGTGATGGCTGGAGCCGTAAAGATCGCGGCTGACATTGGTGGGGGGCGGGCCGCTAGCTGGTGGAGTACGTTCGATGCGTGAGCCGAATCGAACGTCTCGCCCGCATGTACTGGTTCGACCTGCTGATCGCGCTGCTGGCGATCGTGGCGATGCTCGACGTGGTGCTCGGACGCGGCTCGTCCGGAGCTCCGACAACGACGCTGTGGTTCTGCCTTCCCGC
This sequence comes from Solirubrobacteraceae bacterium, assembly GCA_036513815.1. Taxonomy (GTDB): domain Bacteria; phylum Actinomycetota; class Thermoleophilia; order Solirubrobacterales; family Solirubrobacteraceae; genus Palsa-465. Next base: position 1,402 of record DATBYI010000321.1, on the reverse strand, counting down.
GCTCGCGATCCTGGTGCTATCCGTGTTCGCGCGGCGATGGTTTCCGTTTGCCGGGCCGGCGGCGTTCTGGCTTTTGGCCGCGGGAATCTCGTTCGTCGACCCGCTGCTGATCCCGTACCCCGAGTCCCTCTTCCTGATCGGGCTGGCGGTCGCATTCATGCTCGGGAACCTTCGGGACGTCCGGCGGGCTGGCCTCGGACTGGCGATCGTGGTCTGCGCTGCGGCGACCTTCGTCTACAACATCCCCGGGCACTCGGTCGCCGAGCTCGTGTTCATTCCCGTCGACTTCGCCGTCGCCTGGGTTGCAGGCCTTGCCGTCCGCGCGCGGGCCGAGCGGGCCGAGGTGGCGGAGTCACGTGCGACACAGGCCGAGCACGCCGTGTTGGAGGAGCGCGTGCGGATCGCGCGGGAGTTGCATGACGTCGTCGCCCACCATGTGAGCATGATGGGCGTCCAGGCCGGCGCTGCCCGGGTCGTGATCGACCGTGATCGTGTCAAGGCGAAGGAGGCGCTGGCCGCGATCGAGGTCTCGAGCCGACAGGCCGTGGGGGAGCTGCATCGCTTGCTCGGATTCCTGCGGCAGGCCGGCGACCAGGACGATGTGCTGGCTCCGCGCCCTGGCCTGAGTCAGCTTCCGCGGCTGGCGGCGAGCATGAGTGAGTCCGAGCTCGCTGTCGCGGTCAGCGTCGAAGGGGAGGAACGCTCGTTGCCGCCGATGATCGGCGTGTCGGCGTACCGCATCGTGCAGGAAGCGCTGACTAACACCCTCAAGCACGCGGCGGCGTCGCGCGCCGATGTGCGCGTGCGGTACTGGCCTGGAGAGCTCGAGGTGGAGATCATCGACGACGGCCGTGGCGCGAGGGCGCTGTCAGGGACGGGCCCGGGCGGCTTGGGGTTGATCGGCATGCGTGAGCGTGCCGCCCTGCACGGCGGCCAACTGACGGCGGGGCCGGTATCCGGCGGGGGGTTCGCTGTGCGCGTCAAGCTGCCGACCTCGGACGGTGGGCTGTGAGCATCCGTGTGCTGCTGGCCGATGATCAGGCGATGGTTCGCGCCGGTTTCCGGATGATCCTCGAGTCCGATCCCGAGATCGAGGTTGTCGGGGAGGCGGCGAACGGCGAGCAGGCCATGGCCAGCACCCGGCGCCTGCGGCCCGACATCGTGTTGATGGACATCCAGATGCCCGACGGTGACGGACTCGAGGCCACGCGGTGGATTACCGAAGATGGCGAGCTGCACAGTCGTGTGGTGATCCTCACCACGTTCGAGCGTGACGAGTACGTGTTCGAGGCGCTGCGGTCGGGCGCCAGCGGGTTTCTGCTCAAGAACGCCCCACCCGAGGAGCTGCTGCACGCGGTGCACGTCGTGGCCGGCCTCTAGGGCGGAGCTCGGCGCGCGGCTG
>DATBYI010000320.1:0-12419 GCA_036513815.1 Solirubrobacteraceae bacterium | reverse complement strand
CAGCTGGCCGCGGTCACCGAGCGATACCGCGTCTGAGCCTTATCGCGGGTCGGTGACCATCGGCTCCGGCGACGCCGCGCTGCCGAGCTCGGTCAGCCGCAGACGGACCAGGCTGAAACCGCACCACGGTTGCGGGCACGCGTTGCGCGCTGGATCTGCCGCCGTCGCGCTCGCCGGCTGTGCGGCCGGGTCGACAGAACCGTCCGCGCTGTCCTCCACGTCCTCTGCCCCGACCTTGCTGTCGCACGCCGGGTCGGCCACCGTCCGCGCCACGCTCTCGCCGCTCAGCACGCAGTAGCTCGCGCGCTCGTACCGGTCGCCGGGGGCGATCAGACCGGAATCCCACGTCGTTGGGTGATTCGCCGGGCTGTCGAACTCGTGCCAGTACATCCGCGTGATCTGCCCCGGGAACGCCGAGCCGGACCGCGCGAGCGTCAGGAAGTCGCTCGCCGCGTACGCCTGTGCACGGGGATTGCCGTCCAGGCAGCCGCCGAGCGTGTACGGCGGAGGATCGTCGGCTTCCCCGTCGTTGCATCCCTCTGGCGCCCCCGCGTATGTGCCGACCGGGTCGGTGATCTGAGCCGCCGCCTCGGTCAGCCAGAGCGAGGGCTGGGGCCGTGACGGGGAGTACAGCGACGCGATGTAGGCGCTCACGCGCGAGGTGTCGCTGTGGGCGCCGGCTGCATTCTCGAGGTACGCCGCTCCGCTCAGGTCCTCGTAGGGATGGAAGGACCACACCGCTGGATACCGGCCGATGGTGCCGGTCAGGTAGCTCGCGTAGGCCTTGATCGCGATCAGGTTGGGATCGTTGACGCTGTCACCGTCCGCCGCCAGTGCGACCAGAGTCAGCCTGTTCCCGAACGCCGTGCGGTTGGCCAGATCGGCTTCGTCGTAGTACCAGGCGGCGCACTGCTCGGCGTCGTGCGGGGGCAGGTCACCGTCGGGAGTCGGGTTGCACGCGTTGCTCACCTGCGCCCCGTCGGGCTCGTCGTAGGTCTCGAACTCCGTCGCCGGCGCCACTCGGTGCCGGGCCGCGAAGGCGTCGAGCGTCGAGACGAGGCCCTTGAACCCGCACACGTACTGGTTGGTCGAAGGGTTGGCCGGGTCGTTCAGGTTGCCGTTGCCGACGTAGCGCGCCGCGCTGTTGGTGGTGATCGCCAGGAGCGGATCGAGGCCAGCCTCGCGCGCCGCCAGGACGTAGCGCTCGGCGAGCTCGATCCACGGCGTGCCGTAATAGCTGGGCGGCGACGCCTCGCGCGTACATGCGCTGCCCACTGCGGTCCCCCCGGTGCTCACGGCGTCCCAGGGGATGCCCGCCCGCGCGTAGCGAAACGAGTTCGCCCCCCCGGTCTGGTCGACCGACAGCGCCTGGAAGCGTTCAAACAGCTCGTGGCCAGCGTTGGGCGACGGACAGCCCGGAAGCTCAGAAAGCACGCAGTCGATCGCCGAGGCGCTGTCGCTGAGACCGACACCCGCGGTGGAGTCCTGCGCGTGTGCGCTCCCAGCCGCCAGGCACAGCCCGAGCGTCAGGCCGCAGCAAACACTCAGCGCGCAGCCGGATCTCGCCAGAGGCCGCGGACGCCGACGCGGCGCACTCGCCCCGTGGCTTGCCCGCCCCCTCCACACGCGCCCAACATATACGACCGCGCCGGCGTTATGCCTACCGCCGCGCTGACTAGCCGTCGAGTACCCGAGTCCGGGCGGTGAGCACCGCGATCGTCGCCGTCAGCAGCGGGAGCAGCACCAGCGCCCAGCGAAGGGTCGCCACGGCCGCGAGCCCGCCGATGAGCGGCGGCCCGAACACGAATCCGCTGTAGCTGAGCGCCGCCACCGTCGAGACGGCGGCGCCCACCTCCACCCCGGGCACGCGTCCGGCGGCGCTGTACGTGGCGGGCACGATCGACCCTAGCCCCACCCCGAGACACGCGAACCCGACGATCGCGGTCAGCGGGGTGCCCGCGATCAGGCCGGCCGCCGTGCCGACGGTGGCGATCGCGGCGAGCGCGGGGAGCAGTCGGCCGGGGTGAAACCGGGTCGTGAGACGGTTCCCGGCCAGCCGCACCGTCACCATCGCCAGCGCGAACGCGGTGTAGGCGAGTCCGGCGTAGCCCGCCGACGTGCCGAGATCGGTCCGCAGGTACACCGCCGACCAGTCGGCCGCCGCGCCCTCGCAGAGAAGCCCGGCGAACGCGATCGCCGCCAACGTGAGGATCGCTCGGGAGCGGAGCAGACGGCGCACGCTCCCGGGCCGGACGGGCGCGCCCTCCTGCGTGGCCGCGTCCACGGGCGATGGCGCGACGTCATCCACCATCCAGAGCGACAAGCCACCGACGACGAGCACGATGGGAACCGACAGCGCCACCTGCTGGGCGGTCAGCGAGATGCCGGCGCCGACAGCGAGGGCACCGAGGCCGGCGCCCGCGAACGAGCCGAGACTCCAGCCGCCGTGCAGACCGGACATCAGCCGCCGGCCCTGGAGGCGCTCGACCGCAATCCCCTGGGTATTCATCCCCACGTCAAGGACGGCCTGGAAGGCGCCCCACACGAACAGCGCGCCGAACAGGAGGGCCGCGGACGGAGCGAGCCCGACGAGCACGCCGGCCAGGCAATAACCGATCACGCCGCCCCGGACCGCACGGCGGCTCCCCCATCGCGGGAGCAGCCGCGCCGCGACGACCATCGCGGACACCACGCCGAGCGGGGCGGCGAGCAAGACCAGGCCGAGCTCGCCGGCCGAGAGGCCGAGCGCCGCCTTCACGTGCGGGATGTGCGCCGCCCACCCGGCGAAATACAACCCGTGGCAGAAGAACGTCGCGGCGACGGCCACGCGGGCGATCCGCGCCGGGTCGACACGCCGGCGCGCGAGCAGCGCGTCAGACACGTTCCCAGCGAACGCCGGCCGCTTCTAGCTCCTCGATCGCCGCCGGCGAGGCGTCGGTGTCGGTCACCACCAGGTCGGCTCGCGCGAGCGGGCACACCACCGCCATCGCCGCGTGGCCGAACTTCGAACTGTCGGCGGCGACGATGACGCGTGACGCGCTCGTGATCATCGCCTGCTTGACGGCCGCGTCGTCCACGTCGTGGGCAGTCAGCACCCCGCCGGCCAGGCCGCACGGGCAGATGATCGCGGTGTCGAATCGCAGTGAGGAGATCGTCGAGACCGCCAGTGGCCCGACCGACGCCAGTTCGTCGGCGCGCACTTCGCCTCCGGGCTGCAGCAGCCGCACGGAGCCGTTCGCTGCCAGCGTGTTCGCCGCTCGGAGAGCCGCCGCCATGACCGACAGCCGCCGTCCGACCAGCGCGCGCGCCACCTCGAGTGCCGTCGTCCCGCTGTCGAGCGCCACCGCTTCGCCGTCCTGCACCGCGGCAGCCACGGCACGCGCGACGCGCCGCTTCGCCTCGACCGCTTCGATCTCTCGCATCGCGTAGGGAAGCTCGTCGCCGCGAAGCAGCAGGCTGACCGCGCCACCTCGCACCCGCCGCGCGATGCCCCGGCTCACCAGCGCGTCGAGGTCACGCCGGATGGTCATCTCGGCGACGCCGTAGGCGTGCGCCGACTCCGCGACGTCAACCCGGCCGTCCCGGCGCAGGACCCGCACCAGCTCGCTCGCCCTCGCGTCGTTGTCCACGGACGAAATGTTACACGCTCTCTGTGCGTCCGAACACTCTGAATGTGCGCGTTTCTGGCACCGCTTGGGAAGAAACCCGGTCTATAGAGGGGGTTTCTTCCCAAGCCCCCGCCGTCTACGCCAAGCTACGCCCCCGACATGAGCGCAGAGCGACGGCTGATCGGCAAGCGCGTGATCGTGACCGGGGCCGCCCGTGGACTCGGCCGCGAGTTCGCCCTGCACCTCGGCGGCCTCGGGGCGCGCGTGTTGGCCGTAGACGTGCTCGCGGACGAGCTCGACGGCACGCGCGCCTTGGGCGGCGAGCGCGGCTTCGAGCTCCTCACCGCGACCGTCGACGTGACCAGCTCCGAGCAGACGCGCGGGCTGGGCGCCCGCGCGGATGAGCTCATGGGAGGGCTCGACGCGCTGGTCAACAACGCGGCCGTCGTCGGCGGTCTGACCCGGCGCCCCTTCGATGACATCCCCGAGGACGAGTGGGACCGCGTCCTGGGCGTGAATCTCAAGGGGGCGTGGCTGTGCGCGAAGGCGACCGTCCCGCTGATGCGCCGGGCGGGAGGTGGCTCGATCGTGAACCTCGCCTCCGAGGTGGCCTTCTCGGGTTCACCGGGCCTGGCCCACTACGTGGCGTCGAAGGCCGCGATCATCGGCCTGACGCGCAACTTGGCCCGGGAGCTCGGTGGCGACGGCATTCGCGTGAACGCGCTGGCCCCGGGGTTCATTCCCACCGAGGCCAGCTCGGCACTCGTCGTCGGCGGGGAGTACGACACCACGAGGACACCTCTCGGGCGCGTGGGGTTACCCGCCGACCTCCTGGGGGCGCTCGCCCTGCTCGTATCGGACGAGAGCGCGTTCATCAGCGGCCAGACGCTGATGGTCAACGGCGGACGCCTCTTCCATTGATTCAGCTCACGGGAGGGTCTGGAGTCCCGTGCCGGTGAGCAGGTAAGCGGGCGCGACGGCGGGCGCGTCGGACTGCACCAGCTCGAGTACCGCGCCACCGGCGATCTCCGGGCTGACCGGGTCGCCGAAGCGCTCCAGGTACTCCGCCTCGGACTGGCCTGCCCGCGCAGCGTAGGCCTGCACCGCGGGCCGGCCGAGGTCGGTCAACGGGGTGATCCGGGGCAGCACGGCGGTGAACGTGATGTCGAGCCCGGCCCGTCTCGCCTCCTCCTGGGCATAGGCGCTAATGAAGCGCTGGGTGGCCTTGGCGCCGGCGTATCCACCGCTCAGCGGGGAGCCCTGCACTGCGGCACCGCTGCTGATCACGACGACCCGGCTGCCGGGTTTCAGCGGCCTGAGCAACGCCTGGCGGAGCCATTCGAACGCGATCCGGACGTCCGTGTGCCAGTTGACTGAGAACGTCTCCCAGGTCTGATCCTGGAGGGGATGGATGGGCGGCGCTGCTCCGGCCACGAGAACGACGACGGAGGGGTCGTGGCGTTCGAGCAGGGCGGCCGCGACCGTCGGGTCGGTGGCGTCGGCCACCTCCGAGCGGATGGTGGGATGCGTACGTACAACCTCGGCGAGCGCGCCGGCGCTACGGGCTAGCGCGATCACTGGGGCGCCCGCCTCGGCCATGGCGGTCGCGATCCCACGGCCGAGCCCGCGGCTCGCGCCGACGACGATCGTGGTCCGGTCAGACAGGACGGGGTTGGGGGTCATGGTTCTCTCCTCAACTGGCTGGGGTTGGGCAGGCCTGGCCCTCGCGGGCCGTGGTCTTGGCGACCTGGTTCGAGACCTCGCCTCGGCGGACGAGCACGAAGATCGCCGGCAGGGCGATGAGCGCGATCGCGCCGAGCACCCACAGCGCGTGCTGGAAGCCGCCCGTCAGCGACGCGGGCGCGGCGTGGCCGGTGCTCAGGAGCGTCCTCGCATGGCTCGCGGCGACGCTCGAAGCGATCGCGATGCCGATCGCCGCCCCAAGCTGCTGTGAGCTGTTCAAGAGGCCGGACGCGAGTCCCGCCTGGTGCTCCTCGATGCCGGCGAGCGCGGCGATCGAAATCGGGATGAACGAGAACGCGGTCCCGGCACCGGCGACGACCATGGGTCCGGCTAGGTTGGCCAGGAAGTGGCCGTGGACGGGCACCTGGGTGGCCCAGATCACGCCCGCGCCGATCAGCGTCATCCCGACCGCCATCACGGACCTCGGTCCGACGCGGGTGACGAGCAACTGCGAAAGACCCGCGAGGGCGATCGAGGTCAGCGACGCGGCCAGCCACGCGAGCCCGCTCTGGAGCGCGCTGTAGTGGAGCACCTGTTGCATGTAGAGCGTGCCGACGAACACGAAGGCGAAGAAGCTCCCGCCCAGGAGCAGCCCCGCCACGTTTGCGCCGGCGAGGGTGCGCAGCCGGAAGATCGACAGGGGCAGGATTGGGTCCTCCACCCGGGTCTCGATGACGACGAACGCGATCAGCGCGGCGGCGGATGCGCTCAGCACCCCGATCGTGCGGCTCGCCCCCCACCCGTACTGCGGCGCCTGAGAGATCGCGTCGACCAGTAGCACGAGTCCGCTCGTGCCTGCGAGCGCGCCGGCCGCGTCGAACCGCCGCCGCGTCGTGTCGAGCCGGCTCTCGGGGACGATCCGGCGGGCCAGTGCCAGCGCGGTCGCGCCAATCGGAACGTTCAGGAAGAAGATGTACTGCCAGCCGAGGTAGCGGGTCAGCAACCCGCCCGCGATCAGCCCGACGGTCGCACCGAGGGCGCCGAGGCCGCCCCAGATGCCGAGCGCCTTGTTGCGCTCGGCGCCCTCCTCGAACATGTTCATGACGATCGACAGGGCGGCCGGCAGCATGATCGCGGCGCCCAGCCCCTGCACGGCTCGGCTCCCGATCAGGAAGGCGTCGCCGGTCGCGAGCGCGCAGGTCAACGACGCCGCCGTGAACAGCCCGAGCCCGGCCATCAGGATCCGGCGGCGCCCGAGCAGGTCGGCGGCGCGACCTCCGAGGAGAAGAAAGCCACCGAACGTGAGCGCGTAGGCCGTGACCACCCATTGCAGGCTGGTCTCGGAGAAGTGCAGGTCGCGACCGATCGTCGGCAGCGACACGTTGACGATCGTCAGATCGATGATCGTCATGAAGTACGACACCGCCAGCAGCGCGAACGCGCGCCAGCGATCGGTGTTTGGGGATGCGGACAGCATTGGGCCTCCAGTGATCTGGTGAGCAAGGAACTGCTGGGACAACTAGGCGGTGGTGCGGGCGACCGCGGCTACGGCCGAGCGCTCCTATCGCCGCTGGGGAAGCCGAAGCGCGGCAGCAGCGCCGGGTCGATGAAAGAGTCGATCCCGACGACCTGGCCGTCCTCGATCTGAAGCACGGAGATCCCATGCGGGACGAGCGCGCGATCCTCCGCGACGCGGTGGATCGCCACCGCCGGCCGGCCGTTCGCCCAGATCGGCGTCAGCTTCATTCGCCTCAGGTCGCCGCCCGCGGCGACCTCGCGCAGGAAGCGCGCGATCTCGACGGCGCCGGTCAGCGAGCGCTGCGGCGGCATCCGCATGGTCGCGTCCGCGCGCAGCAGCGACACAAGGCCATCGATGTCGTCGTGCTCGAACGCGTCGACGTAACGGTGGAGGAGCTCACGCTCGGCCGGGCCGGCTGCCGCCTGCGTGGTCGCGGCCAGCCGGTCGTCGATCGTCGCGCGGGCGCGCTGAAGCGCGCTGTTGACCGACGCGACGGTCGACTCGAGCAGCTCGGCCACCTCGGGCGCGGTCCACCCGAGCACGTCGCGGAAGATCAGGACCGCGCGCTGCCGGCCCGGCAGCTCCTGGATGGCGCGCAGCAACGCGAGCTCCATTCCTTCCCGAATCGCGTATCGAGCCGCCGGGTCGTATGTGGGCGACGCCGTTTCTTCGGTGGCCCGGTCGGGGAAGGGATCGACCGGCTCGGGGCGCCGGGGCCGACGCTCCAACTCGTCCAGGCACGCGTTCGTAGCTATCCGGTACAGCCACGTCTGGAGCTGCGCGCGCGGCTCGAAGCGCTCGAGCGCCCGCCACGCCCGCAGGAGCGTCTCCTGCACCAGGTCCTCGGCTTCGTGGGGAGAGCCGAGCATGCGGTAGCAGTGCACCTCTAGCGCGTGGCGGTAGGGCTCGACCAGCTGGCGAAACGCCCGCTCATCGCCGGCCTGCGCGGCGGCGAGGAGACGGCGGAAATCGGTCGTGTGGTTCGAGTTCTGCATCGCTTCTCACCACGTCAAACGATGGCCGGCGCCGAAACTAATCGGTGAGGTTTGGGCGGATAGGATCGGAGGTGATCAACACACCCGACGCAAACGGAGGAGGCTCGATGGCAACCCGAGACGGCAGCGCCGAATGGCGAGGCGACCTGAGGAGCGGTTCTGGCACGGTGTCCGTGGCGAGCGGCCTCTTTACCGACGGCAACTTCTCCTTCTCGAGCCGGTTCGAGGACGGAGCCGGGACCAACCCCGAGGAGCTGATCGCCGCGGCCCACGCCGGCTGCTTCTCGATGGCGCTCAGCAACATCCTGACCGGCGACGGCCATGCGCCGGACTCGGTTAAGACCACGGCCAAGGTCCACCTGCGCAACACCGACGGCGGCCCCACCATCACCCAGATCGACCTCGTGACCGAGGGCCGCGTGCCCGGAATCGACCAGGACCAGTTCACGGGCTACGCCGAGCAGGCGAAGGCCGGGTGCCCGGTATCGCGCGCGCTGGCCGGCGTCGGCGAGATCACGCTCGACGCGACCCTCGTGAGCTGAAACCGGCGGAGATCATCGCGAACACCCCGAGCGCGCCGGCCGCCAGGAGCGGCCACCACTGGGTGGGCGGTGTCCAGCCTATGACGCCGATCCGGAGGTCGGTGGTCCCCCAGTGGTGAGCATTGACCCACCAGGCGATTAGCTGGAACAGTGCGGCTGCGCCCAGGCTGAGCCGGATCAACTGTTCCGAGATCGCGGTTCGTGGCCGCCCGGAGAGCACCATGCCGCTGACCGTCGGAACGAGCGCGAGAACTGGCAACGCGTAGCGGCCCTGCATCCCGAAGCCGCTGGTCCGGTAGGAGAACGCGTAGAAGACGACGGGAAAGGCCAGCGCTCCGACCGTCGTCGTGACGAGCACGACACGCTCTCGCCGGTCCGCGACGCTCAGCGCTCCGATCAGCAGCGCGGCCACCAACGCCCACCAGATCTCGCTCATCGGCGAGGGCAGCTTGACGGTGAGATCGCCGAATACGCCGACGGCACCGCGGAGCGTCGGGCCGAGCTGTTCGTAGCCGCCCTTGAGAGCCGCGCCGAGCGGAGTAACCGCGATCGATGAGTGCAGCTCCCCCGACAGCTCGCCGTAAATGAGCCAGACGCCGACCGCGCAGGCCAGCCCAAGCCCCGCGATCGTCGCCGGCGTTCGCTGCTCGCGCCGGAGCGTTCGCAGCGCCCTTGGACCGATCAGCGCGGTGAAGACGGCGAGATCGGCGAGGGCGAAGAGCGGACCGAGCTGCCAGGCGAGAATTGTCGTCGCGCCGCTCAGGACGAGCGCCCACCAAACCCATCGGGGCGTGCGAGCGCCACCGCGGCGCAGGCGTCCGAGCGCGGCGATGAAGGCAAGATTCGCAGCGAGCTCGAGCCCGCTGGGATTCACGACCGCGGCGATGAACAGCGTCGTTGGCGTGATCGCGGCGACGACGCCGATCGTGCCCCAGCCCACACCCGGGCCGGTGAGGGCCAGCGCGATCACGAGCCAGGCGAGCGCGAGGATCAGCGATCCGGCACGGGCTAGCCAAAGCGCGGTCGTATCGCTGTCGGCCGGCGCCATGGTGGCGGCCGGAAGGAGGTACGGGAGCGGGAAGTAGTCCCCCGTGTACGTCACCTCCGTGCAACTTCCCTCGAGGTCGGGCTGGCCGTCGAGACACAGCGAGTTGGGTGGGGACAGACCCGCCGGCACGACCAGGCCGCGGCGATCGTGCAGGACCCAGCGCTCCTGCGCGGCCTCCCAACCACCGTCCCGGAGCGTCAGCCGACCGAGTTGATCGACGGGCTCGCGCGGGCCCAGCAAGCTGCCGTCGGCGATCGTGAGCGCGCGCAGATAATGGGCGGGCTCATCCGGCGCTCGAAAGGGCGGTGTCGAGAACAGCCAGGCGACCCCGAACAAGGCGAAGGCGACCGCGAGCATCGCGATCCCGCTCGGACGCGGCCGGCCTGACCCACGGAACGTCATCGACTCGGAAACGGGGCTGGAGACGTTTTGATTCGCTCTAGCCGGCCGGGCGGGCCGCTTTTTACCCCTCGCTGCTCGGACCGGTTAAGGTTCGTTGAATGGCGGTCCGCGTGCGTCCGGACGTCTACGGCTTACAGGACTGGGGCGATCCTCTCCTCTGGTACGCGCGCGCCGTGGCCCACATGCAGCAACGGCCGGACACCGATCCGACGAGCTGGCGCTATCAGGCAAACGTTCACGGCAATCTGCCCCCGGGGCAGCTGCCGGGCCAGTGGGACCAGTGCGAGCACCAGACCTGGTTCTTCCTTCCCTGGCACCGTGCCTATCTCTACTGCTGGGAGTCGATCGTCCAGGCGGCGATCGTCGAGATCGGCGGACCAGCCGGCTGGTCGCTGCCGTACTGGAACTACTCGGACACGACAAATCCGAACGCTCGGATCTTGCCGCCTGCCTTCCGCGCTTCGACGCTCCCGGATGGGACGACTCCGAATCCATTGCTGTGCCAGCGCGGATCGAAGGCAAACTCCGGTCAGGTCGTCTTTCCGGAAAGCCATGTCAGCCTGGCGGCGCTCAACGAGCCGTTGTTTCCCGGCGCTCCCCACGGCGGGAGCACGGGTTTCGGCGGACCGGTGACAGGGTTTCCCAACCATTCAGGAGCCGCCAGCGGGGTACTCGAGAACGTCCCTCACAACGCCGTCCACGTCGACGTTTCCGGACTCATGCAGGATCCAGACACGGCCGCCCAGGATCCGATCTTCTGGCTGCACCACGCGAACATCGACCGGCTGTGGACGGTCTGGCTCGCCAACTCACCCCATCAGAACCCGACCGACAGCACGTGGCTCAACTCCACGTATTCGCTCCACGAGGCGAGCGGCCCGGTGACCTTTACGGCCAACCAGGTGCTCGATCCGACGGCGGCTCCGCTCTCGTATACCTATGAGACCGCCGCCGTCCCCGCCGTCTCCCCCACCCCCCGTGCCATGACGACTCCTCCCCCTCCTCCGCAGCAGACTCCGGAGATGCTCGGCGCGACCGAGGCCCCCGTGTCCCTGGCGGCAGATCAGGTGCACGCCAACCTCCGCCTCGAGCCCCCCTCGGGTCCCGCCGCCCGCGCCGCGCCCGGACCGACCGCGCGGGTGCACCTCAATCTCGAGAACGTCACCGGCGAGACCGGTGCCGTCAACTACGACGTCTACGTGGATCTGCCTGAGGGCGCCGATCCCGACCAGCACCCGGAGCTCTTGGCCGGCGTTCTCGCTCCCTTCGGAGTGGCTCGTTCCTCCAGCCGACGCGATCCGCACACCGGCGGCAGCGGCCTCAATGCGGCGTTCGACATCACCTCGGTGGTCGACCGCCTCCGGACCGAGGGGGCGTGGGACCCGCAGAATGTCCGCGTGTCGTTCGTCCCAACCCTGGGCGACGACGAGCCGGCCCCACTCAGGGTCGGACGCATCAGCGTGTACGTGACCCCATGAGCGCTCGGCGCTGGCTCTGGCGCCATCCCGAGGTCCTGGCCCTGGGGCTGAGCGCGGTGGCGTGGGTCCTTCTCTTCGCCCCGATCGGCCTCCCGGCCTCGCTCAGCATGAGCGGAATGTCGATGCGCTCGAGCAGTCCTGGCTCGATGCCCAGCCACATGTCGATGGCCGGGATGTCGGGGATGATGGGTGAGGACGGCACCTCCGGCGGGGCCACGCGACTGGCCGCGATGCCGCGGTTCTTGCCCATGTCCGGCATTTCCGGAGCGATCTCCACCGGGGACACGACCTCTGTGTCACACCGGGTCGGGGCAGGCTGGACGCTTCAAATGTTCATGCTGATGGTGGTCGCGATGATGCTCCCGTCGGTGACCGAGCCGATCCGGCTGACCGCCGCCCTCAGCCTTTGGCGCCGGCGGATCCGAGCGATCGTCGAATGGATACTCGGCTTCGCGGCTGTGTGGCTGCTCGCCGGTGCCGCGATCCTCTGCGCCCGGCAACTCGCGACGCATAACGGTCTGCTCCCTCCAGGGCGTTTACCGATGGTGGCGGGATTGTTGATCGCCGCCGCGTGGCAGCTGACACCGCTCAAGCGACTCTCTCTGAATGGGTGCCACCGGCTTCGACCGCTCGCGCCTCACGGACCGCGAGCCGACCGTGACTGCGTGCTGTATGGCGCCGTGATCGGCCGCGATTGCGTCGTCAGTTGCGGGCCGATGATGGCCGCGATGACTCTCTGCGACCGAAATCAGGCGATCGTCACGGTCGCGATGACGGCCGTCGTGCTTGGAGAGCGTTTGCGGCGACGCACGCCGCGCAAGACGAGCGCGGTGGCGCTCGGTCTGTTGGCACTCGCATCGTTCTGAGACCGGCACGATTATCTGGCGCTGGCGTGCGCCCCCGCCCAGCGGTGCTAGCGTCGGCCGATGCTGAAGTCGCGAAGGAGCGCGTCGGCCCGTGCTCCCGCCGACGGCGCCGCTCTGAGATCGACCCAGAATGGGCGTCTCGTGTCGCGGGGACAGGGGCTGGTCCGTGCGCTGCTCGACGGTTTCAAACAGCATGACCTGCTGACGTACGCGAGCGCGATCTCGTTTCAGATCCTGACCGCGATCATCCCGTTCCTTTTGTTCGTGCTTGCCGTGGC
>DATBYI010000319.1:0-6917 GCA_036513815.1 Solirubrobacteraceae bacterium | reverse complement strand
CGTCGTACCACGAGCTCGCGCGACGGTGGAGCGACTGCGCAAGCTTCGGCTCGGCCCGGCGCAGCTCCGCTCTCAGGGCGTCTCTAAACAAGCAGTGCCAGCGGTACCGATCGTGTGGCGCATCGAGCGGTCGGAGCAGGGCATTGCAGTGTTCGAGTCGGGCCAGCGTCAGCGCCGACCCGTCGCGCTCGAGGACGGCGTCGCATAGCGGGCCTGACAGCTCATCCAGCACCGAGGTGCGGATCGCGAACTCTTTGAGGTCGGGAGGCATCAGTGAGAGCACCTCGTCGCGGAAGTACTCGGCGAGACGATGATCGTCTCCACGAAGCCCGCTGACGGCGGTCGGCAAGTCTGCCCGTTCTCGGAGCGATAGAGCCGCCAGGTACAGCCCCACCGGCCAGCCCTCAGTGCGTCGTACGAGCGTCTGCACCGCGGCGGAATCGAGCTCAAGGCCAGCCTGACGCAGGAGGATCGACGCCTCAGTCGGGATCATGGCCAGATCTTCGACACGAACCTCAACCAGGCCACGGAGCCCGCGGAGCCGCCCGAGGGGCAGCGGGGGTTCGGTCCGTGAGGCCAGGACGAGCATCGAGCCCTCGGGCAACTCGCTCATCACGACCGCGGTCAGGTCACGAAGGACAGCCGCCGCTATGTCGTGGGCGTCATCGAGGACCAGCACGAAGTCACGCTGCTTCGTGAGTGATCGGATCGCACGCAGCAGTGCGTCCGGCGCACCGCGCCCCCTCGCGTCAGCGTGGGCGAGCCACAGGAATGGACGCTCGTCGTACTCGGCCCACTCGGAGAGCAAACTCGACTTGCCATATCCCGGTGGCGCGACGATCACCGCGAGTGTCGCCTCCCGAGCCTCGGCGAGCCGACGGACCAGGCCGGTCCGACGGACGAAGCCCTGACCATGGGCATGGGCTTTATTCCCCGGCTCGATCAAGATCTGGCCAGCGGCCGTGCGCTTAGAAGCGGCCGGATGCCGACGGGCTGGGGCTGCTGCGGAAGCGGGCATGGGATTCGCGTTGGTTTTGAGCACAGGCTCGGGTACAAGCGAAGTTCTCCCCGAGTCTGGGCCTCGGGGCAAGGGCGTGCGCTTCTCTGTTCAGAGATGCGGACACCACGACCGAGGTTCGCTGTTCGGACGGGTGGCATGGCTCGTCGGCCCGAGCATGCCCTGGGCATCACCCGGTTTGGGGGATGTGCGCCGGGTCGAGGGAACTACCGTGGATCGAGCGTGGACGAAATGGAGCGTCTCCTCCGTCAGCTGGCCCTGAACGACGAAAAGTCTGTCGGGATGGTTCTCGCCGGTGGAGCCGACCGTGCCGGTACCGCCGTCCTGCTACCGAAGGTCGACGTACTTGTCCGGTTGGGCGCGTTGCTCGCTCTCGGAGCGAACACGAGCTCGATCCGCTCGACCGTCGATCGCGCGATTGAGGCGGGCGCGACCGAAGCCGAGATCGTGGCTGTCCTGATCACGGTGGCGCCCACCGTCGGGCTGGCCCGAGTCGTGTCGATCGCACCTCGTCTCGCGGCGGCTATCGGTTACGACCTCGAGGCAGACGAGTAACGGGGATCGATGCTTAGAACGCCGTTCGCTCGCGGGGACTCAGTACACGGACGTCGACCCCCGGCGCGTAGCGCTCCGCTAGTTCCGCGAACTCGCGGGCGGGCCGCCCGGGGTCGACCGGACGCCTCGCCGGCCGGCCCAGCGCAAATGTCCCCCAGTGGATCGGGATAGCTGCCGTCGGTGCGATTTGAACCAGCGCCTCCACGGCGCGCTCCGGGTCGAGATGCCCTGGCCCGACCGAACGCCCCCAGCCCCACACCGGAAGCAAGGCCACGTCAACCGACCCGCGCAACATCGACATCGCCGGGAAGATGTCGGTGTCGCCCGCGAAGTACACGGAGCTCGACCCGCGGATCAGGTAGCCAACAGGCTCGGCCTTGGGCCCGAATGGGCGACGCCGTCCATCGTGGGTCGCCGGCGTGGCCGTCACCCGCAGTTCTCCGACCCCGGTCTCGTCCCCAACCCGCAGCTCCCGCACGTCCTGCACGCCCCTTGCTGTCAGCCAACGACGGGAGGGGTACGGCCCGAGGACAGGACCGCGGCGGGGGAGGGCGCGCAGGGTCGGAAGGTCCGTGTGGTCCGCGTGGAGATGCGAGAGCAGTACGCAGTCGACTCGTCCGACGGCATCCGGGTCGACTGGCGCGGTGATCCGGGCCAACGGTCCGATCCGCTTGCGCAGCACTGGATCGGTAATCACTCGCCGTCCGTCCATCTCGAGCAGCACGGTTGCGTGCCCGAGCCAGGTAATGGCGAGACCCGCCCGCGCGTGCGACGAGTCGCCGGTGCCGGGAGCACGGGAGAGCATCGGCATCAATTGTGGTGCATGCCTACCGGTGCTAGGGGGGCACGCGCCCTTGCACGGAGGTCGCGGTCAACGCAGACTGCGGACACAGGGGCTCCTAGGACCGCAAACTGTGGAGCCTGACATTTTTAGGGGCACGCCTCGCACTCAACCCGGCTACACACACCTGAGCCACATGACTGCGGCGGGGCGATTCGGCGCAGCATCACATGAACGCGACTGCCCGCAGCACGAGCGCGGCGCCCGCGCGGCCGATCCGCGTGGTGGTGGCCGAGGACGCGTATGTCATCCGTGAGTTCTTGACCGCGACGCTCCGCGCCACGCCCGAAGTTGAGCTCCTCGAGGTCTGCTCCAACGGCAAGGAGCTCGAGACCGCCATCCGAGCCTGGAATCCGGACGTCGTGCTGACCGATATCCGGATGCCGCCCTCAGGCGACGAGGAGGGGGTCCGGATCGCGGCAAGGCTCCGAGGAACCCACCCGAACATCGGGGTCGTCGTACTGAGCCAATACGTCGAGCCCGCGTATGCGCTCAGCTTGCTCGAGCAGGGGACCGGCGGGCGTGCCTATCTTCTGAAGGAGCGAATCCGCAACGATCAGGAGCTGACCGGAGCGATCCAAGCCGTCGCGAGCGGTGGTTCGGTGATCGACCCGGCGATCGTCGATGTTCTGATCCAAGCTCGGTCCCGAGCGGCCAAATCTCGTCTCTCCGAGCTCACCGCGCGGGAGCGCGAGCTCCTCGCCGAGATCGCATCCGGGAAGAGCAACGGCGCGATCGCCGAGTCGCTTGTCCTCACCAAACGAGCGGTTGAGAAGCACGTGAACTCGATCTTCTCCAAGCTCAACCTGCCCGAGACCCAGGACGTCAGCCGACGTGTGAAAGCGACACTCATCTTCCTCTCGGAAGAGGGGACCGATGCCACGTGATCCGCAACGAAGGAGCCGACGTTGCCGCCGTCGAGGAGCTCGAGTGCCAAGTGCTCGGCAACCTTGGCGTGGTCATCGAGCAACTCGATCAGGCGCTGGAGTCGATCGCTCGCCACGAGGCTCGGCTCGCCTGGAACGTGCTTGCCGGCGACGAGCAGATCGTCAAGGACTGCGTGCTCGTCCACCAACGCGTCCTCTCGCTGCTGGAGGCCAACCGGCTCGGGGCCGCCGGACTCCTGGTCACTGGGGCGTTGTTCCACGTCGTCCGCGGGACCGTGCGAATCGAGTCCGAGTGCGTCAAGATCGCCGACGTCGCGACGGCTTGGATGTCCGAGGAGCGAGGCGATGCGCCGCCGCTCGACGTGATCGAGCGCGCGGGCCGTCTATCGCTCGCCGAGGTCTCGCTGTCAAAGCAAGCGTTCGCCTTGCGCAGCATCGAACGGGCCCACGACGCAGCCCGGGCCGACGCCGACCTCCGGGCGCTGAATCGTGATGCCCTCGGGGGAGCGGCCGAGGTGGCCGATGGTCGGGAGGTGCGCGACCGCGGGATGTTTCTGTTCCTCGTGGCTTGCCGCTTGGAGCGCATTGGCGACAGCGCGCTGGACATTGCCGAGCAGACGGTGACTGTCGACCGGGGGCTCTGCGCTCGCGGCCCCCGGCTGATGGGAACACCAGTACCTTCGGGCGTCCTCGCGCGACCCCCTCGGAAGCGCGACCTTGTGGAGATCTGAACCGGACCAGCCGCGAGGGGTCAATCCGCGTGGCGCAACCCGTTGTTCAGCAGCAGGACGGCCAAGCACCAACCAGCACTTGCATCCGGGTGGTGATTGCTGAGGGTGCCTACCTCATGCGTGAGGCACTCGATCGGGTCCTGCGCGGGCTCGAGGGCATCGAGGTCGTAGGGTTCTGCAGCGAGAGCGACTCCCTGATGGAGGCAGTCGAGCGGGAACGTCCCGACGCCATTCTGAGCGACATCCGTTTGCCGTCGACCGGCACGGGCGAGGGAATTCAGGTGGCGCGGACACTGCATCAGACGCATCCGGAAATCGGGGTCGTCGTCCTCAGCCAGTGGTTCGACTTGAGCTGCGTGCTCGGGCTGCTGCAATTCGGGAGCGCCGGTTGTGCGTATCTCCTCACGGAGCGTGTGACCGATCCGGAGCAGCTGAGCGCGGCGATCAGGACCGTCGTCGCCGGGGGATCGGTGATCGATCCTAAGGTGGTGGAGCTGCTGGGTCGGGCCCGCAGCGCGCGGATGACGTCGCCGCTGGCCAAGCTCACGCCGCGCGAGCACGAGGTGCTTGCCGAGCTGGCTCAGGGCAAGAGCAACGCCGCGATCGCGCAGTCACTGGCCCTGACCAAGCGCGCCGTCGAAAAGTACGTCAATGGGATCTTCACCAAGTTGGAGCTCGCGAGCCCCCAGGAGGTCAGCCGGAGGGTCAAGGCGACGTTGCTGTTCCTGGCCAGCGTCGAGGCCCAGCCTCACGAGTGACCGCCGCGCGGGCCGGCTGTCCCCCCGGGGGCCGGCCGTCACCAATAGCCGGGGGGCGGGGGGCTGCTATGGCGGTGCGGGTAGGCCGAGCAACTGGATGACCGCGAACACCAGCAGCGCCCCTCCGACGCCGATTAGCCCCAGGCGCGCCCGGCGGAGGGTGAAGTGGCCGCTGATCCCCACCAGAAAAAGCACCGTCGCGAGGAAGACGGTGTCCCGGATGTAATTGTCGCCGGTCGTCCCCGCGGCCTCTCCTCTCGAGAATGCGGCGTTGGCCTGCGAGTCGTATTTCGCCGAGGCGGTCTCCTGTGGAATGACGTATTGCGGCATGTACGACGGTCCCGCCGGAGCGTTGGGGTTGTGCGCGGGGTCGGTCGCGAGCCAAGCTTTGAACGCCGGGAGATAGCCAGGACGCATTCGTTTCTCCGCTAACCGCTCGTCGTTGGCGTTCCCGGCTACGAAGGCGGAGAACCAAGCATTGAACGAGGCCGAGTCAAGCGTCCGGGTCACGATGCCCTCGAGATCGTTACGGCTCGCTTCCGTGCGTTCCGCGGACGCCTTGGCCAGCATCAACGAAGACTCGGTGCCCCACTTCGCTGCCGCGAAGCCCGAGTAGGCGGCGAGGACCGCCACGAGAGATAGCAGCACGGCTTCGATGACCGAGAGCCAGTTACTCTGTCCGTCTTCTGTGCCGTGTGCGTCAGCGTGCGCCTTGTGCTCGGCGATCTCCTTGCCAACCTCGGCTGCCGAGAGGCCCTCAGGCATGTGTCTAGGACGTGTAGCGCACGTTGACGTTGTTGATCGTGCCGCTGAACGGGAACGGGGCGCGGTCGTAGTAGTCGAGGGACACCGGGCCGCCGAGGCAGGTGCCGATGTCGAGGCAGTCATTGGCGGTGAACAGCAGCGGAGCGCTGATCGGCACCGTGCCGGCGGCCACCTGGTCGTCGTTGACGTTGAGCCTGATGTTGAGCGGGCCGCCGGGTTTGACTTCGGCGTATTCGGTGGAGATCTCGATCTTCGCCTGTCCGGCGGGCAGGCGCTGTTCGGTGCGGATCTTGGTCCGCATGAGGATGAAGAGGTTGTACTCGTAGCACAGGTAGCCGTCGTCGAGATAGCACGTCAGGCCGCCGCTGGAGCTGCCGAGCGCGTAGAGCACGCCGGTGGCGCGATCGGGGAGCTCTGCGTCGATCCTGACGAGGTTGGCGCGGTTGCCGAGCGCGGGGGCGCAGAACTCGGGCATGCGGATGATGTCAGGCCCGAAGTTCCATTCGCGGTAGGGCGTGGAGATCCTCAGTTCAGGATGTAAGACCACGATCCAGAGGCCGCCGCCGACTGGGTAGACGCTGTTACGGGCTGCCTCGATCGCAAACGTCTCCTTCATTTGCGCGAGCTTGTCGGGCAGCCGCTCGGCGAGGTCGTTGGCCTGGGTCCAGTCTTGGTCGAGGTTATAGAGCCGCCACTGGTCCTGATCGGGTGTCCAGTCCTTGATGCCCTG
The DNA here is from genome assembly GCA_036513815.1 of Solirubrobacteraceae bacterium. Taxonomy (GTDB): domain Bacteria; phylum Actinomycetota; class Thermoleophilia; order Solirubrobacterales; family Solirubrobacteraceae; genus Palsa-465. The sequence goes on along the minus strand of DATBYI010000319.1, from coordinate 632 downwards.
GGGCAGACCGGGGACCCAGGGCAGCCGGGGCCCGGTCGCCGACGCCATCCAGCCGTCGTGGTAGATCGCGCGGCTGCCCATGATCTCGAAGTACTGAGTGATGAGCCGGCCGGGAGCGTCCGGATCGTCGAGCGCGTAGGCGAAGCTGACGCCGTCGATCGGGTCCTGCGGCACGCCGTTGACGACCCGAGGCGGAGTGATTCCGACGATCTCGTAGATCGTTGGGACGACGTCATTGCAGTGATGAAACTGCGAGCGCGGGGTCGCGTCGGGCGTGATCTTCGCCGGCCAGCGAATCGCCATCGGGTTACGGGTACCGCCGAGATCGGAGGCAAGTAGCTTCATCCCCGAGTACGGCGTGCTGCCCGCCCAAGCCCAGGCGGCATGGTACTGATTGTCGACCTTCGGCGTGCCGAGCAGGTCAAGGCCGCCCATCTCGTCCAGGACCTTGATGTGCAGGTCGACCGTCGTCGGAATCCCGTTCTGGGCCAGCAACTCGCTGATCGTGCCGTTCTGGCCCTCACCCGAAGAGCCGTTATCGCCCCAGATGTAGAACACGAGCGTGTTCTCGGCCAGACCGAGCCGCTCGAGCTCGTCGATCACGCGGCCGGCCTGAGCGTCAGCGTGCTCGG
>DATBYI010000318.1:0-2369 GCA_036513815.1 Solirubrobacteraceae bacterium | reverse complement strand
ATGAGCCGTTTCGGCTTGACCTACTAGCCTTGTCGCGGTGAAGTGGATTTGCGGATCGTGCGGGTTCATCTACGACCCCGCGGAGGGTGATCCCGACGGGGGCATCCCGGCGGGAACCCCGTTCGAGGAAATTCCCGAGACGTGGTTCTGTCCAGTGTGCGGGGCGCGCAAGCGGGACTTCGAGCTCTATGACGACTAGTGGGCGCCCACGCAAATACGTTCGCATTCGAGGCGTCCCGGGCCACTCCGCGCTGACCTACTGCGTAGCGCTCGCTGATGCCACCGCCCGGGGGACCTCCGCGTAGCGCTCACTGGCGCGATCGCTCGCCGGACCTCCGCGTAGCGCTCGCTGACGCGACCGCCCCGGGGACCTCCGCGTAGCGCTCACCGGCGCGACGCGAAGCGCGGACCTTACGCCGCGCGGGCGCCCTGCTCGAAGTCGTAGGGCACGCTCGGGTCGACCTGTTCGTAGGGCGCTCCCGACTCGAGATCATCCGCCTCGATCTCGTAGCCGTCGTCGTACTCCCCGTCGTCGTACTGCTCGAGGGGCGCGGGTACCGACTGCGGGTCGAAGCCGACCGCCCGGGCCGCACGCCCCAGCACGCCGGCCGCCGCGCGAAGCTCCTCCTCACGGTGCGAGGCCATGACCGCCAGCCGCAACCCCGACTCCGCGGGCGCCACCGCCGGCGGTACGACCGGCTCGGCGAACACCCCGCGGGCCAGCGCCGCGTCGCACAGACGAAGGGCAAGCTCGGGTTCTCCCACGCGCAGGGACAAGATGTGCGTCCGCGCGCCGCGTACGTCAAAGCCCTCGTCGCTCAGGCCGGCGACGAGCGCGGCCGCGCCCGTGTGGAGCTTCGCGACGAGCCGCGGGCGCTCCTCGAGCAGCTCAAGCGCAGCCAGCGCGCCCGCAACCGCCGGTGGCGCCGGCGCGGTGGAGTAGAGCATCGTGCGCGCCGAGTTCAGCAGGTACTGGGTCATCACTCGATCGCAGGCGGCGAAGGCGCCGTAGGAGCCGAGTGCCTTGCCGAGCGGACCGAGGATCACGTCAACCTCGTCCTCGAGCCCAAGTTCGGCGAGCAGGCCGCGTCCTCCCGGTCCGAGCGCTCCCAGGCTGTGGGCCTCGTCGACGAGCACGCGCACCCGGTGGCGCTGGGCGAGCTCGATGATCCCCTCGAGTGGCGCCAGGTCACCGTCGAGCGGGAACACCGCATCGGTGGCGATCAGCGCGCCGCGCCCCTGGGCCTGCGCCAATCCCCACGCGAGGTGCTCGGTGTCGCCGTGGTCGTAGACGAACACCTCGGCACGCGACAGGCGACAGCCATCGATCAGAGACGGGCGCGCCCGCTCGTCGGAGAACACAACGTCGCCCGGTCGGGCCAGCGCGCCGATCACGCCCGCGGCGGCCAGATAGCCCGAGCCGAACAGCAGCGCGCTGTCCCGGCGGACGAATGCGGCGAGGCGCTCCTCGAGCCGGCGATGGATCGTCATCGTGCCCGAGACGAGGCGCGAGGCACCCGCGCCCACGCCCCAGCGACGCGCAGCGTCGGCCGCGGCCTCGCGCACGCGCGGGTGGTCGGCCACGCCGAGGTAGTTGTCGGATCCGAGAAGCAGCACCGGCTTGCCGTCGAGAACAACGTGCGGCCCCTGTGGACCGCTGACCAGTCGGATACGACGGTTCAGTCCCATCGCTCTCAGCTCGCTCAGGCGGGCCTCGATCTCGACCATGTTGTGACCTCCGGACGGAGTGGTTCCCGGGAGCGCGGCAGGGCCGGGTGCACGCGCGAGGGTAAGTGTCGCGCCGGACGGATCAGTCGCCGAGCCAACGCGGGCGCCGCTTCCCGGAAAATGCGGGATGACCTTTCGGACGACCTAGTCCGTGGTGTGCGGAGGCCTCGTCCGCCGCGCGCGGAGACCTCGTCCGTGGTGTGCGGAGGCCTCGTCCGTGGTGTGCGGAGGCCTCGTCGGCCGCGCGCGGAGGCCTCGTCGGCGGCGCGCGGAACGCCTAACGGCCCTGCCAACGCGGCGGCCGCTTCTCGGCGAAGGCGCGGACTCCCTCCCGGAAATCCTCGGAGGCGAAGCAGGCGCGGCGAAGCTCGATCAGCTCCCGCTCGACCTCGGCGTCCATCTCGCCTCGCGCGCTCAGCACCGCGCCGATCACGCGTTTGTTGCCACGGTGCGCGAGGGGCGCATTCGCCGCGATCTCCTTGGCGAGGTCGAGCGCCTCATCGGCCAGACGGCCATCCTCGGCGAGCGCGTTGACGAGTCCCCATTCGCGGGCGGTGCGCGCGTCGATGCGGCGGCCGACGAGGAACAGCTCGCGGGTGCGAGGCGCCCCGATCGTGTCGATGAACTTGCGAATCCCCGTA
>DATBYI010000317.1:0-23681 GCA_036513815.1 Solirubrobacteraceae bacterium | reverse complement strand
TCCGCCTGAGCGAGGCGGGCGTCGAGTTCACCATGGAGCCGACCGACATGCCCTATGGCCGCGACTGCGGCCTGCGCGACCCGTCCGGCAACCAGTTGCGGCTGTCGCAGCTCGCGCCGCAGTTCGCGATGGGGTAGCTCGCTGTACCGGGGGTGCCCCGCCAGGGCATCCCCGTCATCGGGCCGCGCGAGAGCTGCGCAGTCGGGTCACCTAGCCGGGGGTGGCGGCGGCCGGCCGGCCGGACCCATGAAGGCGAAGACCTGGTCGGTGCCCGGAAGGAGCAACAGGCCATCGCCGACCGACGGTGACGGGAAGTGGTTCGCAAACCCGCCGAAGCGGATCGAGACGACCTCGTCGCCGTTGGCCGGGTTGAGGCCATGCACCGCGTTGTCGCCGCCAATCGTCCAGACCAGTCCATCGGCGATGATCGGTGAGCTAGAGGCGCCGTCGTTGTCGGTCCATAGCCGTTTCAGGTACGGCGCCCTCGGCGAGACCTTGATCGCCGTCACGCCGTTCGGGCAGGGTACGTAGATAACCGAGCCCTTCAGCGCGTGTCCGCCGTCGGGGTCGCCACTACACACCGAGAGCGACGCGAGCTCGCCCTCCTCGCCGCCGAGATGTCCCTGACGCAGCAGGTAGGCGGTGTCCGTCTTGCCGACCTGGAACACGAAACCATCCACGAGCACGGGGTCCCCGGTCCCGAGGTCGAGGTCGTCGGCGCTGAGCTTCTGCCAGTCCGTGGGGTAGAAGATCGACTCGAGGTGCATGGTCGGCGATAGCTCGAGCACCGCGTCGCTGTCGTCGTACGGCTGGGCCGGACCGAGGTCGTAGCCGTCGGCGCTCGCTACGTAGACGTTCCCGTGAGGGTCGACGACCGGGGAGCTGCCGCCCATCCACACCGCCCCCCGATCCTTGCCGCTGCTGATCTGGAAGTAGTGAAGCGCTCCTCCCGTCTCCGGAATCGAGACGACGTAGCCGTGGGCAGGGCCGTTGGGGCCGGGACAATCGCCGGTGTTCTGACCGTAGGCGATGACCACGAAACCGTGATCGAGCGCGAGCCCTGGCCGCTGCAGCTGCGCGAGCTGGTCCTCGCCGGCGCTCGGCATCGCCCGCTCGTTCAGCTCGACCTTGCCGGTGAACAGGTTGAGCCCGACTAGACGGTGCGACGCCTCCACACCGCCAGAGGTAGACGGACCGCGTATCAGCGTGTCGGCGTCGACGAAGATCTCGCGGCGGGTCAAGTCGATCACCGGGGTGCCCGTGATACCGACCTCGGGCGAGATGTCGCCGCAAGGCAGGTCACGGGATGGCACGGGCTTCCCCAGGTGGCGTGACCACAGGATGCGCCCAGTGCGGGCGGACATCACGTAGACGGTGTCGTTCTCGGTCGCCGCGACGACGCGGCCGTCGGCGACGAGCGGCTCGCCATACAACTGTCCGTCGAGGGCCGTCGAGGTCCAGGCCTGCCGCGAAGGCAGCAGCTTGGTGTGCGCGGCCTGGACTCCGGTCGCCTCAGCGGTCGCGTGGTAGGTGGTCCAGTCCGAGCCGAAGCCGGATGCCCGCGGCGCGGGTTTTGATCTTGCCGTTCCGGCGCCCGCGCCTGACGCGCCTGACGCGGTTGACGCGGTTGACGCGGTTGACGTCGCCGAGCCGGTCATGGAAGAACCACAGCCGAAGCAGCAGAGCGACACAACCACCATGGCCGCCCCCAGACCGAAGCGGGCCCTCAGCCGCCTGCGGCCTGCACGCACCACACCGGCTAGCCGAGGCTTTGTTCTCACCGCGCGACCCGAGTAGCTGCCAACGTTCGCTGAGTGTACGGCGCGGCCGACCGACCGGTCTAGCCACCGATCCCGGGAAAGCCGGTGGCGGAGGGCCGGTTCAGCCCTCCGCGCTCAGCTTACGAGCAGGTGGGTTCGCTCAGCACGTTGCTGTAGACGTAGCCGTCAGTCGGGTCGTCGGTGACGGCCTGGTACTTGTGGCCGCACGTGAGCGGGTCCACTGCTTCCGTCCTGTAGCCGACATCGGGATCGACGAGCACCTGCTTGGTCTGCCCGGCGGCCGAGAACAATCCGCGCGGGTTGTAGGGGAAGACCGAGTACGAGGACGTGGTCAGGCCGCTCTGGTACTCGACCGTCGACCATCCCCCGTCGGTCACGTTCATGACCCAGATCTGGACGCCACTGAGGCCGCGAGCGTAGGTGTTGCCGCTGGCCGCCCACTGGCCGGGTGCACCAGTGCCGTTGCTGAGGGTCAGGGTGGTCGTCGTATGCACCGGGTTATTCGCAAGCGCCGGGACAGCCTCGACGGCCGCGAGGGCAGCCACCCCGGCCACGGCGGTGACCGCGACCAGGCCCTGCATCAGGAGTCGTTTGCCGATTGTGCTGCACCCCCCCATTTTGATTCGTTGTGCTCCTGCGAAGATCCTGCGCATGACTATCACCTCTGCTAGTTGGTTGATTGCGGCCGCGATGGTCACATGCGCTGGTTTAGGTCCGGCTGTAAGCCGGTAAAGACCTGCCTTGTCGAGGGGGCACAAATTCCCCCGGGGGGTCGCTTTCCACGCTCGGCTCGCCCCGGGACAGTCGCCTGTGCTTCGGATCGGTTTGCCAGAGGCGGATCATCTCGGCCAATAGCCCCGACTTGCCGCCTGTCGACGTGTAGATCGCTGATCGTCGGATCAGGGCGTCTCTCAAGCGCTCTGTGCTTTTCGACGGCCTTGGCTTGAGCGGCGAGGCTGGGGTTGAAGTGCTCCGCCGGTCCGACGATCCTCCCGCGCGCGTCACCGGCGGGCCCACCGCCCGAGTTGCGGTAAGCGTTGTCGGCGCCAGCGTGCTCGGTCACGTTTGGCCGCCCGAAAAACGACCTAGGGCTCGATGCCAGCCGCTCGTGCCAGATCGCTCCACGCGCGCACGCATCGCGCCACCAGCTCCTCGGGTGGCAATGACCAGAGCGAGTCCGCGTACTCCGCCACGCCGAGCCGGCCGTCGTCGGAGAAGATCTCGCAGTCGTAGGTGCCCGTGAATCCTGCGGCCTCGGCGGCTCGTATAAAACCCGCGAGATCGATCATGCCGTCACCCATGACCTGCCGATCGGCCCAGGATCGACGATCCGCGCTCCAGTCGTTGATGTGCACAGCAACGATTCGCCGACCGGCGTCTCGGATATGAGCCTCGACGTCGGGTGAGTCCCAGAGGTTGAACGAGTCGACCAGTAATCCGATGGTGTCGTCTCCTATCTCCTCAAGGATCGAAAGCGCGCCCGGGATATCCGACACGAGGGACCAGTCCTCACGATCCAGCCGATGAATCGGTTCCAGCGCGAGCGTCACGCCCTCTTCTCGGGCCACCTCGGCCACGCGCGCTATCCCCTCGACGGCCACCGATCTTGCCGCATCGATGTCGCGATCACCGCCGGGCCCGGTCAGGATGGCAACCGCCTCTGGCTCAAACGGAGCGAGACGCCGGATGGCGGATTGAAGCTCAAACACGCGCTCCTTAGGATCGTTCGGACCGGCGAAATGGACAAGCGGAAGCGGCGACACGGTCTCAGTGATGCAAATCGTCGCCTTGAGTCCCGCGGCCGAGAGCTCTCGCGCGAGATCAACGGAGGAACGTTCGCCGGGCAGCATTGACTCGCAGATTCCCATCCCGGGAACTCCGGCACCTGACAGCAGTCGAACCTGCGTCTCGAAGGACGCCGCCGCCAGTGTGAAATTGCAGATCGAGAATCGCTTCATTAGTGCTTCTCTGCCGTCTGTCGGCCTCACACGATGATGCAACCGGGCAAGAGGTGCCCTCCGGCCTGGATGTCATCCTCTACGCACGAGTTGGCTGCGGATGACCATGATCTCGTCGCTGTCGTCCGCGACAACTGGCGTGACCACGGCGCCCCCGTGGGTCTCGAGCGGCAATAGACCCTGGGTCGCGGCTCGCCTGACTCAGGACATGCTCCTGAACCTGCGCGGCCTTGATCGTGAGGGCTTGCGTGCTCATGGACGCCCGCTGGTGAGCATACATGAGTCTATAGGACCATGGTAGATTCTATAGAACGTGGCCGTAGACCATTCAGTAGATCGGTCCGGAGCGGGGCCTCACGCCGAACCTTCGTCGCGCGCGCGCAAGCTCGTCCGTGGTGCCTACGACCTGCACGTGCACGTCGCGCCGGACCTGATTCGCCGACGCATCGACGACGTGACACTGGCGCGACGCTTTCGTGATGTGGGGCTCGGAGGTTTCGTTCTGAAATCGCACTACGCGCCGACGGCCGAGCGCGCCGCGGTCGTCAGCGGCGTGGTCCCCGGGGTTGAGGTGTTCGGAGCCGTGACGCTGAACTCCGCAGTCGGCGGGCTCAACTCTGTCGTGGTCGAGGTCGCCGCGCGTGCGGGTGCCCGCGTGGTATGGATGCCCACGTTCGACGCCGCGAACGAGACGGCCGGGCGGGTCCACCAGCCTGGGAGCGGCGAGTTGCCCGTTTGGGCCCAGCTTCAACACGAGCTCCGCGCCCAAGGTGTCGATACCCAACCGATCAGAGTCATCGACGACACCGGGCGGCTGCTGCCGGAGGCAGCCAGCGTCATAGCCTCGATTGCGCGCAACAAGCTCGTCCTCGCGACCGGCCACCTCTCCCGTGACGAGATCTTCGCGGTCGTCGACGCAGCCCTCGACGCACGCGTCGAGCGGATCGTGATTACACATCCGGACTTCCCCTCCCAGGACCTTTCCGCCCTCGATCAGATGGCACTCGCCAGTCGCGGCGCATTCCTGGAACGGTGCTTCACCGTCCCGCATACCGGTCGTGTCTCGTGGGCACAGATGTTCGAGCGCATCCGGGCCTCCGGCGTCGAGCACTCGTTCCTTTCCAGCGACCTCGGGCAACTCCGTAACCCGCCGGTGGAGGATGGGCTCGCCCTGTTCGCCGACCGCATGCTCGAGGCGGGCTTTGGCGAAACGGCCATCCACACAATGGCTGTCGTGAATACACACCGAGTTCTCGCGTGACGATGACATCGCAACTCAAGCGGATTCATGATCTCGCCCACATCGGCCACGTCGAGCTGCTCACGTCCCGCCCCGAGCAGACCCTGGCTTTCTTCCACGGCGTGCTCGGGATGGAGGTGTCCGCGCGAGAGGGGCAGTCTGTGTTCCTGCGCGGTTGGGGTGACTATCAGCGTTACTGCCTGAAGCTCACCGAGGCGGACGCACCTGGGCTCGGGCACGTCGCGTTCCGCGCCTTCGGTCAACAGGAGCTGGACGCCCGCGTCAACGCGCTGAAGCGCTCCGACCGGGGCGGGGGGTGGATCGATGGCGACATCGGGCATGGCCCCGCGTACCGTTTCACAGACCCGGACGGGCACCCCATGGAGCTCTACTACGAGACCGAACACTACGTTGCCCCGGAACACCTCCGTCCTGCACTACGCAATCAGCCTCAGCGCTACACAGGACGCGGCGCGGCGGTCAAGCGACTCGACCACATCAACCTCCTTACCTCGGACGTCGAAGCCAGTCGCCGCTTCGCGCAGGAGTATCTGGGTTTCAGACTATACGAACTCAACGTCCTTGATGACGGGACTGAGGTTGGCGCTTGGATGAGCCTGACCATCGCGGCGCACGAGCTGATCTACGTCGCGGACAACGCGGGCGGTCGCGGTCGTTTTCACCACGCGGCGTTCTGGGTCGACACGCGCGAAGAGGTGCTGAGGGCCGCCGACATCTTCGTCGACTACGACGTCCCGATCGAGGCCGCACCGTCGAAGCACGCTGCCGCGCAAGGCTTCTTTCTCTACGGCTTCGAACCAGGTGGCAACCGCGTGGAAGTGACGTCCGGTGGTTACTTTGTGTACGCGCCCGACGCAGCGGTGATGGTCAGGACAGAGGCCGAAATGGCTGAAGGCATGTCCTGGGGGGTCCAGCTCCCCGCGAGCTTCAATCATTACGGCACTCCCCCGACTCCGGATGACAGCGTTAGCAGACAATATGACCTCAGGGACTACGAAGGTCCCAATCGCACGGTGCCGCTGGCCATCGACCGCCCACCACGCACCCGTAGCAAAGTTGATTAGGAGACGTATTCGTCAGCCGCATCCGATCACGTAAGGAGGAGACGTTCATGGGACAGCTGGACGGTAAGGTCGCGTTCATCACCGGCGGTGGCCGCGGTCAAGGACGAACGCATGCCACAACACTGGCGCGAGAGGGCGCCGACATTGCGATCTGTGATGTCGAGCTACAACTCGAGACAGCGCCTTACGAGATGAACGCCGCCGGCGACATGGATGAGACCAAGCGCCAGGTTGAGGCGCTCGGACGCCGCTGCCTTGCGATCAACGCAGACGTTCGCGACTCCGTCCAGATAGACGACGCGATCGCACGAGCAATTGCCGAACTTGGTGGCCTCGACATCCTCTGCGCCAATGCTGCGATGTGGGGCATCGCGGAACTCGTCGATACGACCGACGAACTCTGGCACGATACGATCGAAACGAACCTCAGCGGCGTCTTCTACCCCTTACGTGCGGCCGCACGGTATATGCGGGATCAGGGGTCCGGCAGGATTGTCCTCACATCGTCGATGTGCGGTCGACAGGGAACGCCGAACATGGGCGCCTATGTAGCAAGCAAGTGGGGCGTTCTGGGCCTGGTGAAGACCGCGGCGATCGAGCTGGGGCCCTACAACGTGGGCATCAACGGCGTCTGCCCGACGTTCGTAGACACGACAATAATCAACCACGACGCTTACAACCGGCTCTTTCGACCGGACCTCGAGAACCCGACGAAGGAAACCTCCGAGGAGGTCGTTCGCACGTTGCACAAGATGCCAGTCGGCTCGTACTCGCCTCAGGAGGTCTCCAATGCCGTGCTGTTCCTGGTCTCCGAGGCGGCTCGTTACATCACCGGGACCGCTATCGACATTACGGCAGGCAAAGGCGCGGAGTGGAGCGCCTAGACCCGGCCGCACGGGCTCGAGTCGCCACCGCCTAACCCAGCGTCATCCCCACACCCGCTCCGCGACCTCCACCACCAGCTCGAGCTTCTCGCGCTGGGCGCTGGGCGTCAGCGGGTTGCCCTCCTCGACACTCGCGAAGCCACATTGCGGGCTAAGGGAAAGGTGGTCTCCTGGAAAATACTCCGCGGCCTCGCCGATGCGCCGCTCAATATCTGTTGGGTCTTCGAGATCGGCGGTCTTCGACGTCACCAGCCCCAGGACCACGCGCTTGGAGTCGGGCACGAATCGCAAAGCGTCAAAGGTCCCGGCGCGGTCGGAGTCATACTCCAAGAAGAAAGCATCGACGTCGAGCTCGCTGAACGCCCGCTCGGCGACATAGTCGTAGCTGCCGGCTCCCAGCCACTTCCCCTGGTTGTTGCCTCGGCAGAAATGCATCCCGATCACCATGCCGTCCGGTCGATCAGCCAAAGCGGCGTTCGTCAGTTCGACGTATCGATCGATCAGATCGTCTGGATCGTCTCCCCGAGCCACAGTCTCCGCGCGCCTGGCCGGGTCGCAGAGAAGCGCGAGTGCGACGTCGTCGAGCTGGACATAGCTCGCACCCAGTTCCGCGAGGTCGGCCAGTTCCTCCCGATACACGCCCGCCAGGTCCGCGTAGAACTCCTCGACATCCGGATAGGCCCGCTCGGAGACTCCTCTCCGCCACCGGAAGTAGTGCATCCCTCCTGGACTCGGCAGGGTCACCTTCGGCGTCCTCGACGTGTGAGCTCGTACGAACTCGTACTCGGCGCTGGCGATTCCCCGCACCCTTCGCAGCTTTCCCGCCACGACATCCGTCCTATAGGACATCGACGATCCCGATCCGTCACGGAACGCCATCTCCGCTTCCATCTCCTCAAACCCTGCTACCGCGGCGGCAAAGTGACCGAAGTAGATATGCCGCCGAAACTCGCCGTCTGTTATTCCCTCGAGGCCAACGGCCTCCTGCAAGGCGATGGCTTCCAGTATCGCCTCGTCTTCGAGCTGCCGCAGCTCGTCGCTAGACCGAGTGCCGTCACGGACGCCGGAGCGAGCCTGCAGCAGCACCCCGGGGCGCAGCAGGCTGCCGATGTGCTCGGCGCGGAACGGGGGTCGTGCCTCTGTGTTCATTCTTTCCCTCACCTCAGGTGTGTCGCTCGCTTCGGTCAAAACGGGGCCTCCAGGATCAAGTGCATCCGCCGAATCCGATAGCGTTCACCGTCACGCACTATGTCAGCAGTGTAGACGCCGGCCGTCTGGAGCGTGACCGCCCCAGCCGCAGCTTTGATGATCAACGCGAAGACGTTGGCGCGTATGTCCGCTCCGTTCTCTTCGATCCCGAGGTTCGTGAAGACGTGGAAGCGCGAATCACCCTGTCCCGCGCGCACGTCACGTGTGAAATCGAGGATCGCCTGTCGATTGGGAAACGGGCCCACGGTGTCCGCCCCCTTGATCTCGATTTCGAGGGTACCGTCCTCGGTCATCACCGACCCAAGCAACTCCAAATCGACGTAGTCAACTCCCCAGCAATAGTCCCTGAAGAGCTTGTGTATTGCCCAACTGTCGACCATCTAACCTCCGTTAGCTTGGGAACTTGACACTTGCGCCAGCGTCCACCGGCAGCGCAACGCCCGTGACGTAACGTGCCTCGTCGGACGCCAGCCACAGAACGGCGTTGCTCACATCGATCGGCTCGACCCATGGGACTGCCAGGAGGTGATAAGCCTGGAACGCCTCGACGGCGTCGGCTTGCACAGGGTTGTCCAGGTCGGGCCGGAACGCGGCGTACACGCTCTCGTGGAGAAGCATCTCGGTGGCGACGTTGGTCGGATTCACCGCGTTCACTCGGATGTTGTGGGTGGCGACTTCGTTCGCAAGGGCGCGCATGAGGCCGATCACCGCGTGCTTGGAGGCAACGTAATGTGCGAGCCCTGGCATCCCGATCCCGTCGGCGCCGGCAAGCGAACCCGTAATGACTATCGAGCCGCCACGTCCGGCAGCGATCATGTGTGGGAGTGTGGCTCGGATCGTTCTCCAGACTCCGGTGAGGTTGACCCCGATCACCTCATCCCAGGCCGCGTCACTGATCTCCCACGTCCGGCCGAGCGTCGTGATGCCCGCATTCGCGCAAACGACGTCGATGCCCCCCAACGTGGAGACTGCGTCCGAAACCGCTGCGTCAAGCGCATCTTGATCGCGGACGTCACATTCGCTCGCGACCACCTTCCTACCCAGGCCGCGCACCATGTCGGCCGTCTCCTCGAGCTGCTTCCGGGTCGCCGGTGGATACGCGACGGTGGTGAAGGCGCTCACGACATCCAGAGCGACGATGTCGGCTCCCTCTTCCGCGAGCCGCACGGCGTGGGACCGTCCCTGCCCGCGCGCGGCACCCGTAATGAGTGCGACCTTGCCGGCGACGCGTCCCATGTCAAACGAGACGCCGACGGCGACGATCGACGATTGCGGCGGTGGACACGGCAACGATCAACGCGGCGCCGTTGAAGATGTTCGAGACCCAGAAAGGCGCGCCGGCTTCTTGAAGACCCGTGATGCCGACAGCCAGGACAAACACGCCGACGATCGTCCCCCAGACGTTGAACATCCCCCGCTTGATCGTCGTCGCGCCAAGGAACGCTGCCGCGTACGCTGGGAGGAGGAAGTCCGGCCCCACCGTCGGCGTCGCTGAACTCACTAGGCTCGTTTGGAGAACCCCCGCGAACCCCGCGATCGCGCCGGCGACGACAAATGAGCTGGCGAGGTACCGGCTCGTGGGCACGCCGGTGAGACGGGCCGCTTCACGGCCTAGGCCTGTCGCGCGGAGGAACCGTCCGTATGGCGTATGGTCGAGCGCGTACCAGAGGAAGACGGCAAGAATCGCCAGGAAGTAGACGCGCGACGGTACCCCGGCAAGGCTGCGCTGAGCGACGCTGACGAGCGACCCCTGGATGCCGAAGATCACCGCCCCGTTTGTGACCAGCAGGTTCCCGCCGGAGAGGACCGTCGCGGTGCCGAGCGTCGCGATGAAGGCGTTGACTCCGAGGCCCACGACGAGAAACGCGTTCACGATGCCGACGACACACCCGATCGCAACGCAGAGCAAGATCACCGGCCCGACACCGACGCCGTGCGTGGATGCGTACGCGGAGATGACCGAGGCGAATCCGAGGGTCGCGCCAACCGACAGGTCAAACTCGCCAGCAGCCAGAGGGATTACGACCGCCAGGGCGAGGATCCCCGGAATCGCCTGGTCATTGATGATCGACTTGAAGTTGCTCCAGTTCGGGAACGAGTCAGGTAGCCAGACGCTGAAGCCGATCAGCATGATGGCGAGGAAGATCACGACGCCGTAGGCAACCACCACATCGGCCAACGTCCGGCGGCCAGCGGGCGCATCGGAATCGTGGTCAACGTCTCTGCGCTTACGGCGCGGGCCGAGAACCGTGCCGAGAACCGTGCCGACGTTCGAGGGCGAATTCGCCTCGGCGCTTGCGGCCTCGTCTGTCTCTGCCGGCCGGGATTCGCGTCCCGTCATGTCGTCACCTCGTCTATTACCTCGGTGCAGAGCAGCGTCAAGCGCTCCTCGGTGAGCTCCTGCCGGTCGACGATTGCGACGGCTCGCCCTCGGTTCAGGACGAGAACCCGGTCGCAGAGCTGGACCAGCTCATCAAAGTCGCTCGAGCAGAGGACTACGGAGACGCCCTGGTCCGCGAGATCGCGAACCACTACCCCGATGTCGCGGCGGCCGGCCACGTCCACGCCTTGTGTGGGCTCGTCCATGATTAGAACCCTCGGGTTGAGCCGAAGATGCTTCGCGACGACGACTTTCTGCTGGTTGCCGCCGCTTAGAGTGCCGACCGGTCGATCGCCCCTGGGCGGACGGATGTCGTACCGCTTGATCAGGCTTGCGACCTCGGCTCGCTCGCGACCCTCCTCCAGCCATCCCCGCCGCCAAAACGGGCTGAGGTCGCCGAGGGTCACGTTCTGGCGCACCGACATCAGCGGGATGCACCCGCCGGCTCGCCGATCCGGAGGAACGTACGCGATTCCTGACGCGATGGCGGCCCGCAGATCGCCCGGGGGAAGGATGGTTCCGGCCACCTCGACCGATCCCGCGATCTGCGTCTGAGCGCCGGCTATCACTCGCGCCAGCTCGCTTCGGCCGCACCCCTGGAGCCCCGTGACGCCAAAGATCTCGCCTCTGCGTACGGACAAGTCGACACCCCTCAATCGTCGTCCATGAATCTCCCTCACGTTCAGCGCGACCTCCGAGCGGACATCGGCAGACCGCGCGAAACCGCGCTCAACGGCTCGCCCCACGATCATCGTGACGAGATCGTCGACGCCAAGATCTCGCAGGTGTTGCTCCGCTATCACGGCGCCGTCTCGGAGAACCACAACGCGGTCCGCGATTTCGAGCACCTCGTCTAGGCGGTGCGTGACATAAACGATCGTTCCTCCCGCGTCGCGCGCGTTCCGAAGCGCCGAAAAAACGCGTTGCGTCTCGACCGCAGGGAGCGAGGCGGTTGGCTCGTCAAGGAACAGAATCCGGGACTGCTCCCCTCCCGCGCTCTGGAACACCCTTGCGATGGCAACCATCGTCCGCTCGGTGGGTCCGAGATTAGCGACAACAGTGCCTGGCTCACCGCGGATGCCAAACCGAGAGAGCACCTCTTGGACTCTGCGCCCCTCGGAACGACGGTCGATCAGCCCCAGCAGTCGAGCGCCGAAGCCCTCCGTGAACGCGAGATTGTCAGCAATGGTGAGCTCGGGCACAAGACCCAGATCTTGGTGCAGGAAATGCATCCCCGCACGCCGCGCGTCCTTTGGCTTGATCGGGAGCGACATTGCCTCGCCGCGCACGCGAACCGCGACGGCCACATCCGGCGCGTAAAACCCGGCAAGAATCTTGATCAGAGTCGACTTACCAGAGCCGTTCTGACCTAGCAAGCCCGTGATCGTTCCCCGGGGAAACGTCATTGATACGTCCCTGAGTGCCCGGGTAAAATCAAACGCCTTTGACACTCCCTCGACTTCGAGGGCGGGGGCTTTTGGTCTCGTCACATCCATTGCCTATTTACTCGCGGCATCACCTCGGCGACAGCGCTTTGGTGATGAAGACAGTGTCTCGATGGGCCTGTCCCTGTCATCCCCTCTGCGCAGTCCCGGCGATTTGACCCAAGTTCGCCTCCAGGACGTCCCGATAGCTACGCGGTTGCCGGCCCGTCAGATCTTCGACAACCGAGGTGAGGCCGCTGAAGTACCCCAGCCGAATTGCCGTGCCGAAGCTCACCACCGCGGCCGCCGCTGCCGTGGGTAGCCCATTGCTCTCGAGACGAGCCAAGAGGTCCTCGTCGCTGATCTCAACAGCCTCGACGGGCTGGCCGGTGAGCTCACTAAGCAACTCCGCGACGTCCGCGTCCGCCATCAGCTCCGGTCCGGTAACGTCGTAGGTCATGCCCGCATGACCTGACGTCGTGAGGACCGCGGCCGCTACCGCAGCACAGTCCTCGCGGGCGACCCGCGCTGTGACCCCAGGCCCGGCATTGCCGACCAGCTTCCCCGACGCCACCGCCTGCGGAGCGGTCCGCAGCAATAGCTCCGTATAGAGGCCGTTCCGGAGGAACGTCCAATCGAGGCCCGAGGCCGTCAGCGCCTCCTCCGTAGCGCGATGTTCTTCTGCGACCGCAGCCGGATTGTCCGCCGACGGCCGCAACGCGGAGGTATAGATCACGTGGCCGACTCCGGCCTGCTCCGCCGCGCGCACCGCCGCTTGATGCTGCGGGATCCGCGTTCCGATGATGTCCGTGCTGATCATCAAGAGCCGGTCGACTCCGGCCAGTGCGCTCACGAGCGCCTCGGGGTCGTCGAAGTCTCCGGCTCGAACCTCGGCTCCCAACGCTGTCGCTTCGCTCAAAGCGTCCGGCTGGCGGGTTATGAGAACGACGTCGGCCGGACTGGCAGTTTCGAGAACGAAGCTCGTCGTGAGTCTGCCCAGTTGCCCACTCGCACCGGTGATACCAAGAGTCATGTCAGTCTCGTTTCCTCGATGTGTTGTGCTCGCTCCACCTCGTCAGGCATGTAGAAAGGACGGTCGAAGCCGGCAAACATCTCTCGAATCCGCCAGACATCTCGATCCTTCTCCATTGCGACTCGGTAAAAACCCGCGGTGATCGCGAGGATCTCCTGGTCGACAACGGCCGTCATGTGCAGAAAGGCTCCTGCCGTCGCTGTCGTCGACGTCAGGGCGTCGACGACGAGGTTCGTGACGTGGTGCCGACGTTGATGTAGCTGGAGGTCCATCGCCCCTCCGAGCCAATCAACGATGGCATCGCGCCCCTCGAACGGACCCACGTCCTCTGTCCCCATGAAGCTCCCGACGAACCGGCCGTCAGGCCAGAAGCATGCTGCCAGCAGCTGACGGTCGTGTTCGTCGAACGCCCAGGCATAGCGGTACACCGTCTCCGCGATCAGTACCCGGTCGATGATTGCTCCAGCGTCGCACGGCTGGGGCCCACCGACGCTGCAGAAGCCGTCCTTCGAGCCCCATGCCGGCCTGGGGATCTCGCGATGCCCCGCCGTCACGAGCCGAGCCCCCAGATCTTCTTGTACTGCGCACGAAAGTCGATGTCGCAATCCCATGGTTGCCCACTTGGCTGAGGCAGATTGGCTTTCGTGATCAGTTTGGATCCATAGAATTCGTTGGGATCCTCGGGCTGGTTGTTGAAGGCACGGTTCAGTTCGTCGACGGCCGCGTAGCCCTCCCATTCCAGGCAGTTCGCCACGGTGCCCGACTCGACCTGACCCTTCGCGATGAAGCCGAGATTCTCGGGGTCGCCGTTGACCGAGACCAGCTGGACCTTTCCAGTCAAGCCTGCCTGCTGAACTGCCTGGACGACAGGCACAGATCCGGCATCGTACGAGCCCCAGATCCAGTTGATGTTCGGATGCGCCTCCAGCGCTGCCTGGACCTTCTGCGGCAGCGTCGTTTGGAAGTCCTCAAGTGTGTACCTGATCTCGGTAATCACTTTGCAACCGGAGCAGTACTTCTTCAATCCTGCAAGGAAACCAGTCCGCCACTCGAGGATCGAGTCGTACTCGGAGTCTGTCGTCAGGAGGATGTTCGCCTTACCTCCACTCTGCGCTGTCAGGAATGCCGCTTCGAGGATTCCTTCGTTGTAATTGTTCTGGTAGATGTTCGCGAACCAAGCCGGCGGGCCGTCGACCTTTGCGCCGGATACGTTGATCACTGTGACGCCGGCTTTCTTTGCCGCCGCGAGCTGCTGGGCGAACACCGGGGTTGTCCCGCCGATAGTTGCTATACCGTTAGCGTGGAGTCGGATCGCGGTTGCAAACGCGGCCTTCCACATCTGAAGGTTGCCCTGCGGATCGATGTTCAGGGTCTTCCAGCCGAGCAGGTGCGCGGCTTGCTGGAACGCATCCATTGGGCGCTTGCAGCCCGCCGCCGCATCCGAGCACGGGATCGCTACTACAAACTTGTTCTTCGCGGGGGTCGGCGCCGAAGTTGGGCCTTTCCACGTCGTGATGGGTGCCGAGGCTTGCGCCACCGCCGCCTTAGCCGCTGCGAGCTGGGCCGCCGTAGTGCCTGAGGACGAACCGCTCTGCGCTGACGTGGCGGCCGCTGACGTGGCGGTCCCGCCCGCGCTGGTGCTCGACGAACTCGACGAGCCACACCCAACAATTGCCGCCCCTATGGCGACGAGCATGCAAAACTTCATGACCTTCACAGATCTCTCTCCTCCTGTTGACCTGCCGATACGCCGCGGCCGGAGACCGCGGGAACCACCGCTCCAAATCAAGGGGGTAATGCCGGTCGCCTACCTGCCTGCCGAAGGCATATGTCCGCGTCGCGTCGCCCTAGCTTGGTGTTGCTAGTGCTCGGTCGATCCGGCATGCTTCGCGACAGTTGCATCGATTCTGTTAGGACCGACATCGCGGCCTCAACAGAGCCGCAATCCGGTGCTGGCGAGCATCTGGTAAAGAAACCTCGATAGGTCACCTCCAGGGAGTCGCTCTTGATTGCAACCGCGTCGCGTCGCACCGCCGTCGCCGGGGGGCTCGCGGTGACGCGGTCGCATGACTCGAGCACCGTGGCCGACGTTCTACGAACACGCACCTCGTGTATCTCTGAGATGGTGTGTCCACCGAGATGGCGGCCGTGGTGCCCAGGTCTCGACCGTGACAGCGGCGGCTACAAGAGCCAGAGGCATCCTGGTCAAGTCCGCTCGCGGTTTGAGCCTTCGCGGCTCCGCCAAGCGCCAGCGCTGGCGGGGCCCACATCGAATCCGACCTGGTGGCCTTCCTCATGTTCTATAGACGCTAGCAGAACTCTATAGACGGTGGCAAGGCTCTATAGATTACGATATCGTGTGGAAAGTGAGCGCGTAACATGAATGCGAGCGGATCCGGAACCAAGGCAGATCGCACAGCAGAACATCTACGTCATAGGGTCCTATCGGGCGAGCTTCGCCCGGGAGAACGAGTCCGAATAAGTCAGGTGGCACGCGAACTGGGGTTCTCGGACATCCCGGTGCGTGAAGGGGTCAAACGCCTCGAGGCCGAGGGACTGCTGAGATTCGAGACCCACAAGGGTGCGGTCGTGGCGAGTCTTGACCGTAACGATATTGAGGAGGTCTTCTCAATCCGCGCTGAGCTCGAGGCGCTGGCGGTGCGACGCGCCGCGCGAACGATCAATCGTGAACAGTTGGATGAGCTGCGGAAGCTCCTAGAAGCAATGGAAGAGGCGGAGCGAGAGGGTCGAGTGGCCGAGTACGGGCACCTGAACCGCGCTTTTCACTTCACGATTTACGAGGCGCAACCGTACAAGCGCCTACTGTTGCTCATCCGGCACTACTGGGACTCATCTGACTGGTGCCGTCGAATCTTCGTGGGAGATGCAAGCAGCGTCAGGGCGTCTGCCGATGAGCACCGCGGAATCTACGAAGCACTCCTCAACGGGGACGGGGAAGCTGCGGCGGAGCTTCTGCGCCAGCAGAAGCGGCGAGCTGGCGCCTGGCTGATCGAGCATGCAAATACCGGACAAGAGGCTCCACGGCTCGGGCCGCCACGCACATAATGGAGGGACTCGCTTGAAATACGCCCAGCTTGACCGTCTGAAGTCGACGTCGGTGCGCAACGGGGTTACCCGCAGAGTGTTCACGGGCGAGGGCGCGACTCTCGCGTGGACAACGTTAGAGCCTGGCCACACCCCGTTTCCGCACTCTCATCCCTATGAGCAGATCGTGTACGTCGTCTCAGGCCAGCTTCGTTTCACCGTCGGGTCTGACGTGGCCGAGCTGTGCGCCGGAGACATGATCGTCGTACCACCAGGCGTCGAGCACTTCGCCGAGACGCTCGGCAGTGAGCCGGCGCTCGATCTCAGCATCTTCACCCCGCGGCGAGATGATTACGCGGCACAGGAACGACTAAGCTGAGCCTGGGTGGCGATGCTAGACAGGCGGTGTGGGTTTCGAGCGAGGCCGTGCCGCGCCGGTACGGTACGCCCGCGAATTTGGAATACGAGCCTTGGTGTAGATCCGCCGGCGGCGACTACATGGTATTCCGCGGTGAGGTGGCGGCCTTCGACCCCCGCACCTCTGACCGGGCCCGCCTTCGACTTCAGTCACTCCACATCGGCCGCCGGCGCGGAATTCGGCATCGACGGTGTCGTCTGATGCCACCGATTGAGACATCTCCATCCCGGTCCGGATCGTGAGCGGCGCGACGGTGAACGGCATCGTTCCCGATACGGCTGGCTATGCGCTCCAGCGTCACTACATCGACGGAGAGTTCCGGCTCAGTGCGTCAGGGGAGACGTTTGAGTCGCTCAATCCGTCGACTAATGCTGTGCTGGCGCGGGTGGCGGCTGGTGATGCGGCAGATATCGACGCCGCCGTCAGCTCGGCGCGCCGGGCGTTCGACCGGGGTCCGTGGCCGAAGATGAAGGCGGCTGAGCGGGCGGCCGTGCTCTGCCGGATCGCCAACGGCATTCGAGCCCACGCCGACGAGTTCGTCTCACGCGAAGTGGCCGATGTCGGAATGCCGATCGCGCAAATGAAGGGCCTCGCGGCACGGGCTGCGCAGAACTTCGAGTACTACGCGGGGGTCGTCACTGAGCTGTACGGGCGCTCCTTCCAGGTCGGCGACGAGTTTCTCAACTACACGATCCGTAAGCCGGTTGGTGTGGCAGGGCTGATCATGCCGTGGAACGCGCCGCTGATGCTTTCGACGTGGCGGATCGCGCCGGCAATGGCAGCTGGCAACACGGTCGTGCTCAAGCCGGCCGAGTGGTCGCCGCTTACCGCGACCTACCTGGCGAACGTGCTAGAGAGGGCGGACGTGCCGCCGGGCGTGTTCAACGTGGTACACGGCTTCGGGGAGACGGCCGGAGCAGCGCTCAGCCGCCATCCGGGGGTCAACCTCATCTGCTTCACCGGGGAGACAACGACCGGGAAGACGATCATCGGCGCGGGGGCAGCGACGCTGAAGCGCTCATCGATCGAGCTGGGCGGTAAGTCGCCGGTGGTGGTGTTCGAGGACGCCGATCCGGAGCTGTGTGTCGACGCCGCGCTGTCGCAGATCTTCACGATGAACGGCCAGCGGTGCACTGCGGGATCGCGGCTGCTGGTCCAGGAGTCGCTGTATGAGCGAATCGTTTCGGCCGTAGCCGAGCGGGCCGAGCATGTCCGCGTAGGCGACCCGACCGACCCTCGCACCGAGCTGGGGCCGCTCATTCGCCCCGAGCACCATGAGCGGGTGATGAGCTACATCGCGACGGCGCGGGAGCAGGGTGCCCGGGTACTGGCCGGCGGGAAGCGGCCCGATGGCATGACGGACGGCAACTTCCTGCAGGCCACGGTCATTGCCGACGTCAACGAGGACATGAAGGTATTCCAAGAGGAGATCTTCGGCCCGGTCCTGGTAGCGATGCCGTTCTCCGACGAGGCCGAGGCGGTCCGTCTGGCCAACGCCACGCCGTATGGCCTAGCCGCGTACGTGTGGACAAACGACATCCGCCGCGCCCACCGGGTGGCGCACGCCCTCGACACCGGCATGTGCTGGATCAATTCGCAGAACGTGCGCGACCTGCGCACCCCGTTCGGCGGGGTCAAGTCGAGCGGGATTGGCCGCGAGGGCGGCGACTACGCGTTCGACTTCTACTGTGAGACCGAGATCGTCCACGTGGCGCTCGGCTCCCACCACATCCCGCGCCTCGGCTTGGGCGAGGACGAGCATCCAAGGCGATGACAGCCGTAGTCGCCCAGCTCGTCAACACTCAGCCGGCACGGACACCGTTCGACATCCTGCGCGCGGCGTTCGTAGAGCTGCAGATCGCGGACCTCGACGCGTCCGAGCACTTCTACGCGGGGCTGCTTGGGATGATCGTTTCGGCACGCACCGAGGACGCCGTATTCCTGCGCGGCTGGGAGGAGCGCCAGCACCACTCGCTGATCTTGCGCCGAGGGCCCAGGGCGATCGCGTCGCGGCTCGGATTCCGCACCAGGACCGAGGAGGACCTCGAGCGCCTAGCCGAGCACTTCGTCGCCATGGATCGTCCCACCCGGTGGATCGCCGCCGGGTCCGATCCGGGCATGGGTCGGTCGTTGCGCGTATGGGATCCGTTCGGCTACCCGCTCGAGTTCTTCCATGCCATCGATCAGTTCGAGACTCAGCACCAGCGCTTTGACCTTCAGCGAGGCGCGCCGCTGCTGCGCTTCGATCACGTCAATCTGCACGCCCCGCGGGTGGAGGACACGCTTCGGTTCTGGCTCGACATGGGCTTTCGCTGCAGCGAGTACATCTCCACCGACGGCGAGAACGAGAGGATTACCGGAGCCTGGATGCTGCGCAAGCCGACGGTCCACGACGTCGCGCTGACCGCCGGTACAGGACCGCGGCTGCATCACTTCGCCTACTGGATCGCCGAGCCGGCGGGCGTGCTTCGGGCCTGCGACCAGCTTGCCGGCAGCCAGTGCTCGGACGTGATCGAGCGGGGCCCCGGGCGGCACGGGGTATCCAACGCGTTCTTCGTCTATCTCCGAGACCCTGACGGTCACCGCATCGAGCTGTACTCGTGCGACTACTACACGGGTGACCCCGACCACAGGCCGCTGCGCTGGTCCGTCAACGATCCGCGCTGCCGGTCGTTCTGGGGCGCCCGCGCGCCCGACAGCTGGTACGAGGAGTCGAGCATGCTACTCGGTCCGGACGGACAGCCGGTCCCGACCGAGGCCGCCAGCGTCGATGAGCGCGATTACCGCTCGGAGGTGCTGGCGTGACGGTCCCCGCGCCCCTCCGCTGTGAGGCCAGCTAGTGCCATCGACGACGTTGCCGGGCGGGCTGAGCCCAGGCAAGGTGATCGGCGTCCACCTGAACTACCACAGCCGCGCTGCGCAACGTGGGCGCACCCCGACCGAACCGTCTTACTTCCTGAAGCCGGGCACGTCAGTGTCGAACGGTGGCGATGTGGTGCGCCCGCCGGGCACCGAGCTACTCGCTTACGAGGGCGAGGTCGCGGTCATCATCGGGACTGCGGGCCGCGACATCGCGCCCGAACGGGCGCTCGGGCATGTCGCCTACTATGCGCCGGCTAACGACTTCGGCCTGCACGACTTCCGCTGGGCTGACCGGGGTTCCAACTTCATGGCCAAAGGCCAGGATGGGTATTCGCCGATCGGACCGGGTGTGAGGGCGAACGAGGTCGACCCGGCGGCACTGCACTTAGTCACCACCGTCAACGGCGAGGTCTGCCAGGACACGACCACCGCCGACCTCATCTTCGACTTCGCCGAGCTGATCGCCGACCTTAGCCGCTTCGTGACGCTGGAGCCAGGTGACGTCATTCTGACCGGCACGCCGATCGGGACCGGGGTGGTGATCCCCGGCGACGTGATAGAGGTCACGCTGGAAGGCGCCGGCACCGTGACAAGCACGATCGTGGCCGGCGCCAGTGAGCTCAAGCCCTACGGGGCGATGCCCAAGGTCACGCCGGAGGCCCGGGCGTTCGCCATCGGCACGGAAGCGGTGCGCCCGGCGCTACTGAGCGATGACGCCGTCGCCGCGCTCAAGCACGTCTCGACGGCGACGCTGACGGTGCAGTTGACCAACCGGGGTGTGCAGTCCACCTTCCTCACTGGACTGCGGGCCGCGCGGCCAGACCTACGGATGGTCGGCTACGCGCACACGCTGCGCTACGGGGCGATCCGCGCTGACGTCCGCGAGGCGATGAAGGGGTCCGAGGACGCGCAGAAGCGTGCGGTAGAGGGCGTCTCGCCCGGTGACGTGCTAATCATCGAGGCCCGCGGCGAGACGACCGCTGGCACGATCGGGGATATTCTGGTTGCCCGCGTGCTGGCTCGCGGAGGCGCCGGCGTCGTTACTGACGGCGGTATGCGCGACACGCCCGGCGTCGCCGAACTCGACCTCCCCACCTATTACAAGGTGGCCGCCGCGTCGTCGCTATGGAACGCCCACATCCCACTCGACCTCGACATCCCTGTCACCTGCGCTGGCGTCCTGGTCATGCCGGGCGACGTCATTGTCGGGGACGGCGAGGGCGTGGTGGTGTTGCCTGCCAATCTGGCCCAAGAGATCGCGTACGACGCGCTGGAGGTCGAGTCGCGCGAAACGTTCGCGCTGGAACGTGTCAAAGCCGGGGAGACGTTCCGCGGTATCTATCCGCTCAGTGCCGAGCGAGTCGTCGACTACGAGCGGTGGAAAGCCGAACAGGAGCACAACTCATGACCAACCGGTTTGCCGCCGATCCGTCGGCCGTACGTGGCGCCATTACACCCCTGATCACTCCGTTCCTCGACAACGCGACAATCGACTTCGAGGCCATCCCGCGGCTCATACAGTGGCAGCTGGAGCACGGCACTCACGGCATCTCGGTCGGCGGGTCCACCGGCGAGCCAACGTCTATGACGGTGGCCGAGCGCATTGAGGTAATGCGCACCGCAGCGGCGGCGATCGATGAGCGTGTCCCATTCCTGCCCGGCACCGGCACCGCGCTCATGGCCGAGACGCTCGAATTGACTGGCGAGGCGGAGCGGCTCGGGGCGGCTGCGGCACTCGTCGTTACCCCGTACTACAGCCGTGCCCAACAGGAGGGGCTGCTCGACTGGTACGGACGAGTGGCCCACGAGTTCCCGGACATGCCGATCATCGTGTACAACGTCCCGGTTCGCGCCGCGGTCGACGTCCGCCCCGAGACGTTGGGGCGGCTGCGCCGCGCGCATCCCAACATCGTCGGGATCAAGGAGACGACCCATGACTTCGAGCACGTGTCCTACGTGCTCAAAGAGGCGGGGTCGGACTTCATCGCGCTCAGCGGGATCGAGCTCCTTTGCTACCCGATGCTCACGCTCGGTGGCCGCGGCCACCTCAGTTGCGTCGGCAACTTTGCGCCCGAGCCGGTCGCACACCTGTATGACGCATTCGTCGCCGGCGACCATGACCAGGCCCGGGCGCTGCACTACGACCTGCACCCGCTCGTCGAGGCCGCGTTTGCCGAGACGAACCCAGTGCCTGCGAAGTGGATCATGCGCCAGCTCGGGCTGCTGTCCTCGGACCACGCCCGCGAGCCGCTCTCCCCGCTCAGCGAGACCAGTCAGACTCGCGTGCGCGCCCTGCTCGAGGAAACCACCCATGTCGGCCTCCCACAGCCCGCCAATCACTGAAACATGAGCGCCGCGATTCCGTCGCGCTTTCGCGCTCGCGTGAAGGCGGGCGAGCCGGTCGTCGGGGCGTTCGTAAATCTCGGATCGGCGCTGACTGCGGAGATCATGGCGATCGCCGGGTACGACTGGCTGGTGTTCGACTTGGAGCACGGTGCGGGCGACGAGCCGGCGTTGCTCTCGCAGCTGCAGGCCGTCTCCCATACGGGCGTGGGTGCGCTCGTGCGAGTCGAGGGCGTCGATTCAGCTCGTGTGCTTCATGCGCTCGATCTCGGTGCGGACGGGGTGCTCGTACCGCGTGTTCGCTCGGCCGAGGAAGCTGCCGTGTGCGTTGGCTTCTGCCAGTACGCGGGCTCTCGCGGCGTGGCGCGATACAACCGCTCGTGGCATTGGGGGCTTGTGTCGCGGACGAACGACGATGCCGACGCCGAGGTGGTGTGCGCCGTCCAAATCGAGACCGCCGAGGCGCTTGCCGATGTGCGTGCGATCGCTGCGGTTGACGGCGTCGACGTGCTGTTCGTCGGACCCGCGGACCTCGCGCAGTCGCTCGGGCTCCGTTGTCCGCCGGATGATCCGCGCCTGTTGGAACGTGTCGCCCCGGTGGCCGCTGCCGCCCGGGAGTACGGCAAGGCAGCAGGCATGCTGGTCGGGACCATTGCGCAGGCACGCGCGTATCGCGACCTCGGGTTTAGTTTTCTCGGGTGCGGGTCCGACGGTAGCCTCCTGGCGGTCACCGCTCAGGAGAACGCGAGGCAGCTACTCGACTTGACGGCAGTAAGTGATGGCGACATCGCCGACGGTGACCACGTGGCACAGACGGAGACGAGACCCGCATGAAGATGTACGTGGCAGGCGAGTGGACCGCCGGCGGCGCCGAGTCGACGATCTCTAGTCCCTGGTCGGGTGAGCCGATCGTGGTAAGCACCATCGCGGGAATTCCACCGACTCGATGGAATCTGTGGAGTCGGGCCCGGTTCTGTGCTTGTGGCGGTGTTCCGCCGGCCAGCGTCGTGCCGAGTCGCTGCTCGAGCGCCGGCGCGTGCAAGCGCACCGACGATCCGGGTCGACCTCGCGCCGCTCGCGGATCACGACGAGGAGCGGGATCGACCGGGCGGCGAAGCGGACGGGAAGTCCCGGGTTGGCATCAACATCGACCTTGACAATCTTCAGCCGTCCGGCGTACCGGCTGGCGAGGTCCTTAACCCGGTCTGACCGGCTGCCCGCGAGCCTCATCGCACGCAGCTGCTTACGCGCGCCGGATCGTCTCGGCTAGGACGTAGATCGACGCGCGCACACTACCCTCGGCGGTCGAGACGTCAACAGCCACTCGGCGATAGCCGGGGCCCTCGAATGCGTCGAGACGCCGCCAGTGATCGGGCAGCGACGAGGACTCGAAGACATCCACCTGGACCAGGGCTCCGTCCCCGTCGAGGAGCAGCCCCGGGTACCCGAGCTCCGCGCCCCAACCTGCCTCGACGAGGGACCCGCGGACATGGCCAACCAGCCACCGCCCGGACAGGCCGGCTAGCTGGCCGTGGTTCGGACGCCCTGGTGCCAGAGTCCCGTAGGTGGCGAGCCGCGTGTCCGGCCCGTCCATGTCGCTCTGAGGCCGCGTGGTCATGTCGGCCGAGCGGTTCTCAGGCGCGGGGGCGATCCGAGATCGCAGCGGCCCGGATGTACGCGGGACGTTCCTCGCCGCGCTGCACGTAGGCCTCGAGACCCGGCCATGGTCGTAGCAGCTCTCGAGCGCTGGCTCCCTGAAGGATGCTCGCGCACATCACGTCCGCGACGCTGAAACGGTCGCCGACCAGCCAGTCCCGCTCGGTGAGCGCGGACTGCACGGCGACGGCCGCCGCGGTGAAGCGATCGTGCGCCGGTGACTCGGTGACCTCTTCGTTGAGGTCACGAATCCAGCGGAACAGCGGCCCTTCGAGTTCGGAGACCGCGAACACGACCCATTGGTAGACGAGTGCTCGCTCGGGCGACCCGACAGGACCGATCAATCCAGCCTCTGGGTTCAGA
>DATBYI010000316.1:0-6687 GCA_036513815.1 Solirubrobacteraceae bacterium | reverse complement strand
GGTCGCACCGCCGGCATCGGCGTGCGCGACGACGAGTTCGACTTCATGCCCCACCTGGTCGAGGTCGAGGCGCCGAACGTTCAGGCCGAGATCACCGCGGCGATAGACGAGCTCCGCACGCGGACGGGAGCAACCTCTTTCGTCACGGTCGGGTTCTGCTTCGGCGGCAGCAACTCGTTCCTGGCCGCCACCAACGGCGAGCTCGGCTTGGCCGGGGCGGTCGGCTTCTACGGCGGCCTGGACCCAGCGGGGTTCGGTATGAAGATCCCCTCGCCGGTCGACCTCGCGCCTGAAACGAAAGCGCCCGTGCTGGGATTGTTCGGCGGAGGCGATCCGTCGATCCCTCAGGACCGGATCGACGAGTTTGCCCAGGGGCTCCGCAGCTCGGGCGTAGACCACGAGATCCACGTATATCCCGATGCCCCGCACTCGTTCTTCGACCGCTCCTATGACGAGTGGCAGGACGCCTGCGCCGACGCTTGGAACCGGGTCCTCGACTTCATCGAGCGCGTGGCGAGCCCAGTGACCGCCTGATCTCCCGCCCGGGAGGGTTGGCTCGAGCCGGCGCTCGCTCCGAGCCGGCGCGAGCTCGCCCACCGGCATGCTCCTACAGCTCCGTCGCCGTGCGGCGCCCCGATTGGTTGACGGTCAGATCGTTATCGGGCGATAGCCACAGCCGTTTCGATAGGCCGCCCGCGGGCGCGACGGGTTAGGCGCGCTTGGCCCGGCCGTGCCGAGACGGACCAGGCGGGGTCACGCTGGCCACGACGCCAGGTCTCTCTCCCGCGTCGGTCGTTCCCCGCGACGCCTCGAACGGACTGACCGAACGTAAGACCAGTTGCGCTTGACAACGCTGCAGTCCAGGATTAGGCTTGAACGCTCGTTCAAGTTCTTGATTAGGCATTCAGTCAACCGTGCGGCTGTTCAAGGTTGGGTGGGCTGAGACGCTCGCACGGGTGCGTAAGTACCAAGCCGGATCGGGAGAGGGATCAATGACAGACGTTTCGGGGCGCGATGGAGTGAGCCGTCGCGATTTCATTCACGGCGGCGCGATGGGTGCCCTAGGGCTCTCGACCGCCGCATTGCTCGCGGCCTGTGGTGGCACGCACGCCGCCACCGCGGGCATAACTGGCGCGACGAGCACAGGACCCGCGGGCGGAGCTGCTGTCAAGGGCGGGACGCTGCGGGTGGGCCTCGTGTCCGCGGGCAGCGCCGAGACGATCGACGTGCGCAAAGCCCTCAACTTCCCTGACTACGTTCGCCTGTTCAACCTTCTCGATCCGCTCTTCTTCGCTGCTCCGGGCGGCCTCGTCACGCCCGGACTGTGCCAGGCGGCACACCCGAACAAGGACGCGACCGTGTGGACGCTCGAGCTGCGACCGGGCGTGGAGTGGCAGGACGGCTCGCCGTTCACGGCGGACGACGTCATCTACACGATGCAGTCGAGCTGGCACTCCAAGCAGAGCAACATCTTCTCGCTGGCCGACTCGATCATCGACTACACGAGACTGCGTAAGCGAGACAAGCTCACGGTCGAGGTCGGGCTCAAGCACGGAGTTGCCCAATTCCCCTCGACGACGTTCACGCAGAACTCCTCCGTGATCAAGAACGGCACGACTGACTTCAGCAAGGTCATCGGGACCGGGCCGTTCAAGCTCGAGTCCTTCACACCCGGCTCGCAGAGTGTCTTCACCAGGAACCCCAATTACTGGGGTGCTCCGGCTCCGTACGTGGACACTCTGATAATCGACTCCAGCTACGCCAACGACACGGCGCGCCTGAACGCACTGCTTGCCGGAGACGTCGACATCGTCCCGACGGTCGCTCCGGCTCTGGCCAAGGCCAACGCCGCCTCGGGCCGGATCGTCCTGGGCAACGCCCCGGGCCCGGCCTTCATCGCCCCGACGATGATCGTCACCGAGCCGCCGTTCACGGACGTTCGCGTCCGCCAGGCTCTACGGCTGCTCGCCGATCGCCAGGCCCTGGCGTTGGAGGCGCTCGCCGGCTACGGCACGCCGGGCAACGACCTCCCCGGCCAGACCCTTCAGTTCTGGGCCAGCGACTTCAAACGTCCCCACGACCCCGAGCAGGCGCGGTCGCTGCTGAAGGCGGCCGGTCACGAGAACCTGTCTCTGACCCTCTACACGTCGGACATCATTCCCGGCATGAACGAGACCGCGACCCTGTACGCTCAGCAGGCTTCAGCCGGGGGTGTGAACATCAGTGTCAAGGTCGTCGACCCGTCGATCTACTACAGCGCGGCGTCGCCCGGAGGCAACTACCTCGCCAAGACCTTCTCGCTCAATAACTGGACGACCGAGACCAGCTCGATGGCGCTGTTCTACCTCTCAGCGCTCTACAAGGACGCGCCGTACAACGAGACGCACTGGACGAGTCCGCAGGCGGATCAGTTGCTGTTCGACGCCCTCTCCGACACGAATGACGCCAACGCCGAGCAGAAGTGGCACGCCGTGCAGCAAATGCAGTTCGATCAGGGTGGCTACATCGTCACCAACAACTTCAACTGGCTCGATGCCTACGCCCCGAAAGTGAGAGGGATTCAGACTACCTCCGCGGGGCCGTGTGACTATTACAACTTCAAGACTGCATGGCTGGCCACGTGATCATCCGGGGATAGTGTGGCCTCCGTGTTCCCACTTGAGGAGGCGCTACCGGCTGGCGAGGTCCATGACGAGGTGCTGGACGAGTCCGACCTCGGAAACTCGGCGGTGCCGACTTTCCGGATCCGTCATCCCATCGTCGCGTTCCTGATCCGGCGCGTCCCGGCCGGGTTGGCCGCGCTGCTCGTGGCAACGATGCTGATCTTCGCTGCCGTTCAGGTCCTGCCGGGTAATGTCGCGTCGGTCGTGCTCGGGCGCAATGCCACGCCGGCGCGCGTGGCGGCCCTTCGCGCCGATCTTCACCTGAACGATCCGCTTCCGACGCGCTATGTGACCTTTCTCGGAAACCTGGTGACCGGGCACCTGGGTGACTCGTCGGCGGCGCTGGCGCAGGGCCGGACTCTGCCGGTGTGGCAGGTGATCAAAGACCCGTTGCGCAACAGTCTCGTGCTGGCCGTGCTCACGATCATCGTGTACGTGCCGCTGTGCCTCGTCCTGGGGACGCTCGCCGGCCTGTTCGCTGGTAGGAAGGTCGACCACGCGATCTCAATGGGGGCAGTAAGCATCGGCGCGATGCCGGAGTTCCTCGTGGGCACGCTCCTGATCGTCATCTTCTTCACGAAGCTCAACCTGCTTCCGCCTGTCTCCCAGGTCTCTCCGGGCCAGACACCGTTCTCGCATCCGACCGCGCTGATCTTGCCCGTATTGACGCTCCTTCTGGTGAGCACCGCCTTCGGCACCCGGCTGGTGCGAGCGTCGGTGGTCGAGGTGCTGCGGGAGGACTACGTGGCGATGGCCCGGCTGAACGGGCAGCCGGAGCGCAGAGTCATCCTCCGTTACACACTGCGCAACGCTCTCGGCCCCGGCATCCAGGCCCTCGCGCAGACGGTCCAGTATCTGATCGGCGGGATCATCGTCACCGAGAGCGTGTTCGACTACCCAGGGATCGGCAGCAAGCTCGTCCAGGCCGTGTCGGTCCGCGATGTCCAGGAAATCGCCGTGATCTCCGCGATCCTCGCCACCGTCTACGTGTTCACGAACATCCTTGCCGACCTGGCCGTGATGCTCGCGGTTCCTAAGCTACGGACGCAAGCGTGAGCCGGTTCGGCGGACACACGCCTCGGGTCCTCACCACGCGCTCTGGGATGGTCGGATTTACGATCCTGGTGTTCGTTTTCTGCGTGGCCATCCTCGGCCCGATCTTCGCTCCACACGGCATCGCCACGCCGATCGGCGCTCCCGGACAGACGCCGTCCGGCGGCGCGCCGCTTGGCACCGACTACCTGGGCCGCGACGTCCTGTCGCGGCTCTTGAACGGAGGTCGGTCAGTGATCTGGATCGCGGGAGTGGCGACGCTACTCGCGTACTTGATCGGGCTGGCGATTGGACTGG
This sequence comes from Solirubrobacteraceae bacterium, assembly GCA_036513815.1. Taxonomy (GTDB): domain Bacteria; phylum Actinomycetota; class Thermoleophilia; order Solirubrobacterales; family Solirubrobacteraceae; genus Palsa-465. The sequence goes on along the minus strand of DATBYI010000316.1, from coordinate 2,674 downwards.
TGGCCGGATACACCCGGTCGATCATCGACCCGCTCCTGATGCGCGGGGTCGACGTGCTGCTGGCCTTCCCGGCCCTCCTCGTTCTCCTCCTGCTGGTCGGGGGACTCGGGCCGCACGTCGGTGTCCTGATCGTTGGCGTCGCGCTCGTGCAGCTTCCCGGCATCGCCCGAATCGTGCGTACCGCGACCCTTGAGATGTCGACACGCGGGTTCGTCGAAGCGGCCGAGGCGCGCGGCGAGTCGACGCCCTCGCTACTGACGCGCGAGATCCTTCCGAACATCGCGCCGATCCTCCTGGCTGACTTCGGGATCCGTTTCGGTTACTCGATCATCCTGATCGCGAGCGTCAACTACCTGGGCCTCGGCCTGGCGCCGCCCGCCGCCGACTGGGGCTTGATGATGTCCGAGAACCAGCAGTTCATCGCGGTCAACGTCTGGGCCGTGCTGGCGCCGGCGATCATGCTCGCGCTGCTGACGATCGGTGTGAATCTGATGGCCGACGCATACGTCCGCACGCTGGGCCGGTCGACCATCGTAAGGACGCGCCCGTCGATCCTGATGAGTCTTCGCGCGAGGACGTGATGGCTCTCAGCGCTCCCGCCCACGAGTCTCAGTCACCCGTTCTCGAGGTCCAAGGACTCCGAGTCGAAACGGCGTCCGGTGCGCCAATCGTCGCCGACGTCTCGCTTCAGCTTGCACCGGGAGAGGCGCTGGGCCTGGTCGGTGAGTCGGGTTCGGGCAAGACCACGACGGTCCTGTCGTTGCTGGGCTACACCCAGGCCGGCGCACGGATCACCGCGGGCGACATCGCGATCCGCGGCGAGGCGATGGAGGCGAGCCGTCCGAGCCGCGCTCGCCGCCTGCGCGGCCGCCTTATCTCGTATGTCCCGCAGAACCCCGGCACCGCTCTGAACCCATCGATGCGAGTCGGCCCGGCCGTTCTCGACATGCTGCGCGCGCATCTCTCGGGCGAGATGTCGCCGAGCCGTGACGCCGTCGCCGGATTCGCACTGCAGCGGGCCGGGCTACCCGCCGACCCCGCCTTCCAGCAGCGCTACCCGCACCAGCTTTCCGGGGGCCAGCAGCAGCGCGTCTGCATCGCGGTGGCGCTCGTGTGCGAACCGCCGGTGGTCGTGCTCGACGAGCCGACCACCGGTCTGGACGTCGTCACTCAGGCGCTGATCCTCGACGAGCTGCGCCGGCTGAGGCGCGATCACGGCATGGCGATGCTCTACGTCACCCACGATCTCGCCGTCGTCGCCGGGTTCGCCGACCGGCTCGCCGTCATGTACGCCGGTCGGATTATCGAGGAGGGGCCGACGATCGAGGTCCTGCGTCGTCCCAAGCACCCATACACGCGCGGACTGCTTACCTCGATTCCCGACCACGTGCACCCACAAGAGCTCGACCCGATGCCGGGCGTGGCCGTGGGTGTCGGCGAGCACCCACCCGGCTGTGCATTCGAAGGGCGCTGTGCGCTACGCACCGACGCGTGCCTCCAGAAGGTGCCCGAACTTCGGACGGTGGAGTTCGGACATCGTTCGCGGTGCCTGCACATCGACGCAGTGACCGATCCCCCGGTGCGGCCGATACAGGCGCGGTCGGCGAGCGCTGTGGGAGCGCCGCTTCTCGCAATCAGCGGGCTGCGCGCCGTACACCGCGGCCGACACGGCGTCCTAACCGTTGCCCGGGACGTCGAGTTCACGGTCGGCCATGGCGAGTGCGTAGCGCTCGTCGGCGAGTCAGGGAGTGGCAAGACGACGATCGCCCGGACCATCGTTGGGCTTCACCCGATCGCCGCCGGGCGGATCACTCTCGGCGGCGAGGAGCTCGCGGGCGCGGCGCGGGTCCGCTCGCGCGAGCAGCGCCGGAGGGTCCAGATCATCTTCCAGAACCCGAGCGACGCGCTCAATCCGCGTCATCCGGCCCGGAGCATCGTCGCCCGGGCGGCGCGAACGCTGCGCGGTCTGTCCTGGGCCGAGGCCCTGACCGAGGCCAGCCAACTGCTCGAGCTCGTCCGCCTGCCGCGCGGCACGGGCGATCGCTATCCCGCCGAGCTCTCGGGCGGCGAACGCCAGCGAGTTGGGATCGCCCGAGCGCTGGCGGCCGAGCCGGAGCTGATCGTCTGCGACGAGATCACCTCCGCCCTTGACGTCTCGGTCCAGGCGGCGGTGCTCCAGTTGCTGGGTCAGCTGCGCGCCGAACTCGGGCTTGCCCTGCTTTTCATCACCCACGATCTGGGGGTGGTCGCCTCCGTCGCCGAGCGAGTGCTCGTTCTCGATCGCGGCCAGCTCGTCGAGACCGGTGACACCCTCACCGTCCTGCGTGCTCCTCAACACAGTTACACGCAACGCCTCCTCGCGGCGGCCCCGAGCCTCCATGATGCCCTGCACGGTGTCAACCAATCCGACCTCCGCCCGGCTGACGATGGAAAGTAACTCGCCACAGTCCCGCGTTGCCATCGAGGACATCCGTCGCGTGGAGCTCATCACCGCGACGTTGCGGGTGATCTCCGCGCGGGGCTTCGAACGCGCGACGGTCCGGGATATCGCAAGCGCCGCCGGCGCATCGGTGGGAAGCGTCAACTATTACTTCAGGAGCAAGGACGAGCTCCTCCGCGCCGCCGTCGCCGAGACGGACGCTCGGTTTCGCAGCCAGGTTCGAGAGGCGGTCGA
>DATBYI010000315.1:0-5415 GCA_036513815.1 Solirubrobacteraceae bacterium | reverse complement strand
CTCGAGAGCGCGCGCCAGCAGGTCGGTCGTGTCGATGTAGTCGGGCAGGGTGGCCCAGATGAACAGGCCGCCCTCGGGGTGGGTCCACTCGGCCTCGCGCGGGAAGTCCTCGGCGAGCGCGTCGAGCATGACGTCGCGGCGTCGGCGATAGATCTCGATCAGCGAGCGCACGTAGTTCTCCCACGGGCCCGACTCGAAGTAGGCCGAAACGAAATACTGCGAGATCGAGGACGAGCACAGGTCCGAGGCCTGCTTGCCCAGGTTCATCTTGGCCAGCACCGGCGCGGGCGCGCACGTCCAGCCCAGACGGACGCCGGGGGAGAGGATCTTCGAGAACGTGCTCGCGTAGATGATGAATTCCTCGTCGAGCGAGCGCAGCGTTGGCAGCGGCGACCCCTCGTAGCGGAGCAGCCCGTAGGGGTTGTCCTCGAGCACGAGCAGCTCGCGCTCGGAGGCGATCCGGACGACCTCGTGCCGGCGCTCGAGCGACATCGTCACGCCGGCCGGATTGTGGAAGTTGGGCACGGTGTAGATGAACTTGGGCGTCCGCCCGTCGCGCTCCAGCTCGTCCAGGGTCGACTCGAGCTCGTCGGTCCGCATCCCGTCGCGGTCCATCGTCACCTGGACGACGTCGGCCTGGTAGGCGCAGAAGGTCGGCACCGCCCCCGGATAGGTCGGCGCCTCGCAGACGACCACGTCGCCCGGATCGAGCAGCGTCTTGCAGACGAGGTCGATCACCTGCTGGCCGCCGGTGGTGACGAGGATCTCGTCCTCGTCGGCGTGCATGTCCTCGGCGCGCATCACCTCGGCGATGCACCGCTTGACGGCCGACAGGCCCTCGGTCGGGGAGTACTGGAGCGCACGGGCGCAGGAGTTGGCCGCCACCGTGCTCATCAGCGACGCGTACGAGTCGGCCGGGAAGGTCGAGGTGTCGGGCAGCCCGCCCGCCAGCGAGATCACGTCGTCGCGCTCGGTCAGCGCCATCAGGTCGCGCATGGCCGAGGACTTCATGACCTTCGTGCGCTCGGCGAACAGCGCTCCGTAACGCTCGATGTCCCGCGCGGCCGATCGCGGGCGGCGGGAGGTGGCCTGGGGGTGGGTGGGTGGCTCCCCAGTCATCTCGCCCTCTGCACTATCGTCACGGGTGGTCACGGTACAGCACGGTGCATCTCGTTTTCGACATCCTCACCGGGATCGGCGTGGCGGCGGCCGTGGGCATCCGTCCCTTCTTGGCCGCCCTCGTCGTCTGCCTCCTGGCTCTCGCGCACGTAGAGATCCACTTCAACGGCACGGCCTATTCTTTTGAACAGCGCTGGCCTTTCCTGCTTGTCCTGGTCGTTCTGGCCTTTCTCACGACGGTGATCGAACGGCGGTTCAGCTCCGATCGGGCCAATGTGCCGCCGTCAGGCGCCGCCAGCCCTTCTATTTACCGCAGTCCCGAGGCGATCGCTCTGGGTCTGTGCTCGCTGGCGCTGGGCGCGTTGCTGTTCGCCGCCTTGCTGTCCTCGCGCGGCACGCAGCACTACGCGGCGTGGCCGGGCTGGATCGGCGGCGTCCTGTGCGCCGCGATCGCGATGTTCGCGACCCGGCCGATCTTCGCCCGCGCGCGGGCGAGGCTCGACGACCAGGCCGCGGGCGCGGTGAGCCTGTACGCCGAGGGTGCCGCCGTGTTGCTCGCCGCGCTGTCGGTCGTGGCGCCACCGATTGGGCTGATCGGGCTGCTCGCGCTCATCTGGCTGGCGCTGGCCGGCCGCCGGCGCGAGGGCCAGAAGTACGCGGGCCTGCGGATCCTGCGTTGAGGTGTCGACCGGGGACGGTTCTGCTGTGAGCCCGTCGCGACCCAAGAAGCTCATCCTCGTCGTGATCGACGCGATGAAGCCCTCGATGCTCGACCGCGCGATCGCCAACGGGCGGGCGCCGGCGCTGGCGCGGATCCGGCGCGACGGCTGCTACGTCGACGAGTGCGCGGCGGCGTTTCCCTCCGTCACGCCCGTCTGCGCGGCCACGATCACTACCGGCGTCGGGCCCGACGCCCACTGGATCCCCAGCATGAACTGGTATCACCGGGAGGAGGGCCGCTACGTCGAGTACGGCTCGAGCTTCTCGGCCTCGCGGCAATTCGGCGTCCTGCGGTCCCTGACCGACACCGTCTACCGGATGAACGCCGAGCACCTCTCGACCGAGGTCGAGACCGTTTACGAGACGCTCGACGACGCCGACGTGGGCACCGCGGGCACGACCTACCTGATCTATCGGGGCCGCTACGAACACGAGGTCTCGAACGAGACCGCCCTGGCCCGGATCGTCACCTCGACCCTGTTTCGCCGGACGATTCTCGGCCCGCGCGAGCTGTTCTATGCCGACCTGTACGCCAGCCGCAAGACGGGCTGCCGGGGGCAGCTCGGGATGCCCGGGATCCGCGACCAGCACACCGGTTGCGTGGGGGCGTATCTGGTCGAGAACGACCTGTTCGACTTCATGCTGTTCTCGCTGCCCGACAACGACGCCTGGTCGCACAAGAACGGCCCGCACGCCCAGGTCACGTCGATCGCCGCCGCCGACCGCCAGATCGAGCGCCTCATGCACGCGGCGGGCGGGCCCGACGCCTTCCTCGACCAGTACGCGGTGATCGTCACCTCCGACCACTCGCAGGCCGCGGTGGAGGAGCGGATCCGGCTCGACAGCGCGTTCGGCGATTTCGACGTGGCGACTCGGAGCGCCGCGCGCTCCGTGGGGGCCGAAATTGCTCTGAGTCCGGCGCAGCGGGCGGCGATGATCTATGCGCTCGACGACGAGCGCCGCGACGATCTCGTCGCCCGGTCGGTCGAGGCGGCGTGCGGGTTGGACGGCGTCGACCTGGCGATGTGGCTGGCGGGTCCTGACCGGGAGGAGGCGGTCGTGCGCAGCCGGAGGGGGGAGCTGCGCTTTGCCCCCGGGGACGGGGTCCTCGACGATCGGGGCGTGGGCTGGGACGTCGAGGGCGATCTCGCCGCGCTGCGCGGCGAGGTCCAGGACGGCCGCTTCTTGTGCAGCGAATATCCCGACGCGCTGGCGCGGGTCTGGTCGGCGCTGATGTGCCCTCGCGCCGGCGACGTCCTCCTCTCGGCCTCGCCCGGCTACGAGTTCGTCGACTGGGGCGGGGCCGATCACGTCGGTGGGGGTAGCCACGGATCGCTGCACCGCACCGATTCGCTGGGTGGGCTCCTCTGGTGCGGGACGGGTCCGGCCTCGGCGTCGGCGCAGGCGCGTTGGTCGCTGCGCGACGTGGCGCCGATGGTGCGCGAGCACTTCGGGATTGGCGGCCCCGAGTCTGGGTTAGGAGAGGACGATGGCTCGGCGGCGAGCTCGTCGAAGCGCCGAAATCCGAGTTAGGAGCCCATTAGTGGATGTCGAACCCTTACGCTAGGTCGACGTAGCGCCGATACATTTCCCGACCGATGACCGAAGAGATGACAGCCATCGTCGCCGAGCTACCTCCGCGCTCGCAGCCGCGTGAGCGCAAGGCCGCGCACCCGCCCTTGCTGCGGGTCCGCCACGGGATGCGCCAGGGCCACAACTGGCTCCAGCTGGGCCGCTTCGGCGCGGTCGGCGCCGCGGGCTACGTCGTCAACCTGGGGGTGTTCGCGGTCTGCGTTCACCTCCTCGGGGTCGACTACCACCTGTCGGCGGTGATCGCATGGGCCGTCTCCGTGCTCAACAACTTCGTGCTGAACCGCCATTGGACGTTCAGCGCCAAAGAGGACCACCCGGCCCGCCAGGCGCTTCGCTTCTTCCTGGTTTCGCTCGTCGCCTTCGGCTTCACCTACGTCGTGCTGGTGGCGTTGGTCGACGCCGGGCTCATGAAGGTGGCCGCGCAGGCGATCGCAATCGCAGCCGGCACCCCGCTCTCGTTCGTCGGGCAAAAGCTTTGGAGCTTCCGGGCCTAGACGCCCAGAGCGTTACGCTCCGGGTCATCGGCGACCGGCGCGCGAAGCTTGCCGCGCTCCTCGGAGCGCTCGTTCTGGTGGCAGTTCTTGCCTTTACCGGCCTGGCCTTTGTCGGTCCGGTGGGCTCCGCGCGGGCCGCCACCGTGACCAAGACGGTGACCGTCGCCTCGAGCTCGCCGGTTCTCGTCACCTCGCAGACGACGCCACCGACCGGCTTTCGCCTGAACGCATCGCAGGTCGAGAAGATCGCGGCGGCCAACCCGGCCGTCCGCGCCGAACTGCGCCGGCATCCCGACGCGAACCCCTACGAGTACACCAAGGGGCCGGGGCAGTGGCAGGTGAGCTGGTTCTCGTCGGGGCGCAACCAGGCCGAGCTGATGCAGGTCTACATCGACGACGCCACCGGCAGGGTGACCCAGGTGTGGACCGGCTTCCAGGTGGCGTGGACGATGGCCCGTGGCTATGCGGGCGCGTTCGGCCGGCGTGTTAACGCCTGGTACGTGTGGGTGCCGCTCTGCTTCCTGTTCGTGGCGCCGTTCATACCGTGGCGTCGGACGCGGACCTGGCGGGCCGGACGCGGCCGTCGCGCCTGGTCGCTGTTGCACGTCGATCTGCTGATGCTGCTCGGCCTGTCCATCTCGCTGGCCTTCTTCAACCACGGAATGATCGGGATCTCGACGCCGATCACCTACCCGTTCATGCTCTACCTGCTCGTCCGGATGCTGCTTCTTGGCTTCGGCCGGGGGCGGCCGCGCGAGCCGTTGCGCCTCGGTGTGCCCGTCTCCTGGCTGGCCATCGGCGTCGTCTTCCTGATCGGGTTCCGGGTCGGCCTGAACGTCGTCAACTCGAACGTGATCGATGTCGGGTACGCCGGCGTGATCGGCGCCGACAAGATCATCAAGGGGCAGAACCTCTACGGCAACTGGCCCAAGGACAACGCGAGTGGCGACACCTACGGCCCGGTGGCGTACTACGCCTACGTCCCGTTCCGCGCCATCTTCGGGTGGAGCGGCACATGGGACGACCTCCCCGCCTCGCACGCCGCCGCGATCGTGTTCGACCTGTTGACGCTCTTGCTGCTGTTCTGGCTCGGGCGCCGGCTACGCGGTCCCACGCTCGGGATCGTCCTCGCCTATGCCTGGGCGGCGTACCCGTTCACGCTGTGGACCCTGTCCTCGAACACGAACGATTCGCTCGTCGCGCTGCTGTTGGTGGCCTCGCTGCTCGTGATCACCTCGGCGCCGGCCCGAGGAGTGATGGGCGCGCTCGCCGGTCTGACCAAGTTCGCCCCGTTCGTTCTGGCGCCGCTGCTCCTGCGCGGCGTCGATCCGCGACCGCGGCGCCGGCAGATCGCCCTGTACGTGGCCGGATTCGTCGCGACCCTCTTCGTCGCGATGCTGCCGGTGCTGTTGGACAACAACTGGCACGCCTTCTGGCGCGACACGATCGCCTACCAGGCCGGCCGCACTTCGCCATTCTCTGTGTGGGG
>DATBYI010000314.1:0-3432 GCA_036513815.1 Solirubrobacteraceae bacterium | reverse complement strand
CGGTCGGCTCGCTCAGGGGCAGCTGGACGCCCGCGAGCTCGGAGCTGGTCTCGACCGACATCGACCCGTGCTGGAACGACTGGTACTGGTAGCCAACGATGTTGTTGTTCGCGTCGAGACCCGCGGTGATGTCCGTGGCCTGGGCTGGCCCGAGCTGGTCCCAGCCGGTCTCGTCCCAGCGCATCAGCTGCACGCGCACCGGCTTGCCGACGATCGTCGACATGATCGTCGCCGCTGACGTCGCGTCGTCGAGCTCGCTGTGGCCGTAGGTGCCCGAGGCCGGGAAGAACTGCACCCGCACCTGGTTGACCTGCCAGGCGTTCGGCTCGGTCGCCGTGTTGTTGAGCACGGCCGGGTTGCTGTCGTCGAGGTACCCGAGCACCGAGTTGATCGCCTGGGTCGCGAGCGTCCGGGTCGAGTACGGGAGCTGTGTGAAGCACAGGATCGTGGCCTGCTTGGTGGTCGTGTTGACGTCGGCGATCGAGCAGTTCGGCCCGATCGGCACATGGCCGTTGTAGGCCGAGAAGAACGACAAGGACACCGTCTTCGCCGCCGTGGAGATAGCAGCGGCCGGGTTCCCGAGCAGCACGCCGTAGGCGTCGGGAACCGTGGTCGCGGTGAGAACGCCGTTGGTGTAGGTCACGGCCTGGCCGGCGTTCGCGCGCAGCGCGGCCTCCAGGCCCTCGTCGCTTGGGAGCTTGGGGGTGTCGTCCCAGGTCACCTTCAGCTGCGCGGCCGCCTGGATCGCGTCGTACTCCTTCGGAGCGACGACACCGACGAAGTCCCCGTGCTGGACGACCTGCGCACCCGGGATGCCCGAGATCGACTTCGGATCGATGCTCACAACGGGAGCGCCCTGGCCGAGCGCGGCCTGCCCGCGCGGCCGCACGACGCGGCCGTGCAGCATCCCCGGCACGCGCACGTTCTGGGTGTAGACCTGCGTCGCCATCACGATCGCGGGGATGTCCTCCCGCGGGACACTCGTCCCGATGATCTTGAAGCTCGTGTATGGCGTCAACGTCGCGTTGGCCGCCGCGATCGTCGAGTTGAAGAGCTTGCCGGCGATCAGGTCGCTGTAGGTGAGCGGCGCGGCGCCGCCGGAGATGACGCCGTCGGAGATGCTCAGGCTCGTCACCGGCACGTTGAGCTGGCTCGCAGCCATGTTCAGGAGCAGCGTGCGCGCCGCCGCGGCCGCCCCGCGCAGGCTCGTCGCCGCCATCGCGCCCGAGGTCGCCCCGCTGCCGACCGTCGAGGCCGAGAGCGACACGTTCGTGTCGACCTGCGCGAGCTTCACCTGGTCGAAGGTCAGGTTGAGCTCCTCCGCCGCGATCATCCGCATCGCGGTCGGCGAGCCCTGCCCGAGCTCGACCCACCCCGTGTAGAGCGTGGCCGTGTTGTCGGGGTTGATCTGCAGGTAGTTGTCGATCTGGGTCGGGTCGGGTGTCGCCGTCGTCGGCGGGAACTCGCCGGTGTGCGTCGGCAGCGTCGCAGACGGGTCGTTCGACGCCTGCGCCGCGCCCGCGAAGGTGAGCCCCAGGACGAGTGTCCCGCTGCCCTTGAGAAACGACCTCCGTGAGACCTCCTTCTCGGTCAGGACGCGTGCGACCGGGCCCCGCTCGTGCAGAAGACCCGTCATCAACCGACACCCGCCTTCGCCATCACGACGGCGGCCTCCTGGATCGCCGTCAGGATCCGTGGATAGGTCCCGCAGCGACACAGGTGCCCGTTCATCGCCGTCCGGATCTGATCCTCCGACGGGTTCTTCGTCGTCGAGAGCAGATCCGCCGCCTGGATCAACATGCCGTTCTGGCAGTAGCCGCAGTGAGGCACCTGAACGTTGATCCACGCCTGCTGCAACGGGTGCAGATCGGGCGCCGCCGCCGACGTGCCCGACTGCTTCGCCCACAGGGCCGGAAGCCCCTCCAAGGTCGTGATCTGCGCCGGGGTCGCAACCGCACCGACCGGGGTCACACACGACCGGATCTCCTTCCCGTTCAGCAGCACCGAGCAGGCGCCGCACTGCGCGAGCCCGCAGCCGAACCGCGGCCCGTGCAGATGCAGCTCGTTGTGCAGAACATAGAGAAGCGGCGTGTCAAGACTCGCACTCACACTGTGGGTGAGCCCGTTCACACTGATCTTCAGACTGCTCGCCATACATCCTCCCGTTTCGGAGACAACCCAGCGCGACCTCAGGCCGCACCCTGTTGATCATACGGGCTTGAGTGCTCCACCGGATTGGTCGACGCCGCAAGGCGGCACAGGAAACTGCGTCCGTAACACGGGTGTTCCCTCGGGGTTCGGCGCGGATTGCCGCGGACGAGCCCCGCGGACGAGCCGAACGGAAATTCAGTAAGCGTTCAGTCCCCTGGTTCAGGTGAGGGTGGGGAGCGGGTCGCCGCGGGCGTGGGCGGTGAGGAGGTTGGTGAGGTAGGCGAAGAGCGAGCGTTTTTGTAGGCGGCAGGTGACTGAGGCTGAGAGGGCGCGTTCGATGAAGCGTTCGCCGTCGTCTGTGCGGGTGCCGTGGGAGAGTTTCCGGTGGATGACGGGGCCGCGGAGTGATCGTTCGGCTGCGTTATTTGTTGGCTGGACACCGGGGTGGGTGAGGAACGTCCAGAGCGCGGGCCAGATCTTGAGGAGGTTGTTCGCGAGGCCGCGGTGGTACTTGTTCCTGGGTGTTTTTCGTGCGGCTTGTTCGAGGAGCGCGCGGAGCTCGCGTTGGATGGGTGCGATCTCGGCGGCGAGCCGGGCGCGGTCTTGGTGTTGGTGGAAGCTGTGCCAGGTGTGGAACAGTTGGCTTGCGAGCTTGAGGCCTTGCTCGCCGAAGAGCTTCTGGGTGGGGAGCCCTTCGGCGTGGAAGCGGAAATCTCGCTGGAGGTGACTCCAGCAGGCCTGGCGGCTCTCGGGGTCGAAGAGGTCGTAGGCCCACCAGCGGTCGGAACAGCAGATGCCGTCGAACTCGGGGCCGAGCAGTTCCTCGAGTCGGTCGCGGTGACGATCCTGGGCGATCCGGAAGATCGCCATCAGGGGGGTGGTCGCGGTCCAGAGCGTGCGGTTGTTGCCGGCGGTGACCCAGCCGGTCTCATCGACGTTGACCGCCTGTGAGCCGAGCACCGCCGCGACCAACGCCTGATGTGGCTCTGCGAGCGCGGTCGCGCCGCGTTGGCAGATCGCCTCGACCGCCCCGACCGACATGCGGATCCCGAACAGGTCACGGGCGAGCTCGGACATGTCACGGCGCGAGACACGGTTGCGCGCGGTCAGCGTCAACACCGCTGCCTGCAGCCTGGGCCCGAACGCGGAGGCCTTCACGTCGGCCGGGAACTCCGCTGCGGTCTTGCGTTTGCAGCACGGGCAGCGCAAGCGATGGCTGCGATGCTCCGTGACAGTCAGCGTGACCGGCGGCAGCTCGCTGACCTGGCGCCGACCCGGACG
>DATBYI010000313.1:0-9520 GCA_036513815.1 Solirubrobacteraceae bacterium | reverse complement strand
CAGCGAATCCGGCCTCGTCGCCACCTGCGGCTTCTTCGGCGGCGACAGCGTCGGCGCCAGCGCCGCCCTCACCGTGGAGCTGAACTCGGTGACCAACCCGTCGAGTACCGAGAACACGACGTTGACCGTCGCGACGACGTCTGACCCGGCCTCCGTGACCTCGAGCCCGTACGGGGTCGGGTCGACGCCCACCGTCACCGGCGTCAGTCCGTCGTCCGGTCCCACCGGCGGCGGCACGACCGTCACGATCACGGGGACGAACCTCACGGGCGCGACCGCCGTGAAATTCGGAAACAACGCCGCGACGAACGTCTCCGTCCTCGGCGCCACCATGGCGACGGCGACGTCTCCCGCCGGCACGGGCACCATCGACGTGACCGTCACCGCACCGGGGGGGACGAGCGCCACAAGCACGGCCGACCACTTCGCGTACACCAACGTGCCGACCGTCACCGCGGTCAGCCCAACGGCCGGGCCGACCGCCGGCGGCACGTCGGTCACGATCACCGGCGCCAACCTGACGGGTGCGACCGCGGTGAAGTTCGGCGCCAACGCGGCAACCAGCGTCTCGGCCGTCAGCACAACAACCGTGACCGCAACTTCCCCAGCGGGCAGCGCCGGCACCGTCGACGTGACGGTCACCACACCCGGTGGGACAAGCGCCACAAGCACGGCCGACCACTACACCTACGACGCCACGCCGACCATCACCGCGATCGTCCCGACCGCCGGGCCCGCCGCCGGCGGCACCCTGGTCACGATCACCGGGACCAACCTGACCGGTGCGTCCGCAGTCAAGTTCGGACCGACCCTCGCGACGAACCTCACCCCCGTCAGCCCCACGACGGTTACCGCGGTCGCGCCTCCGGGAACCGGGGTCGTCGACGTGACCACGGCGACCCCGGGGGGTACGAGCGCCACCGGCGCGGCGGACAAGTACACGTATCTTCAGCCGGCGCCCACCGTGTCGGGGGTCAGCCCGTCATCCGGACCCGCCGGCGGGGGCACCGCGGTCACGATCAGCGGGACCAATCTCACCGCGGCCACTGCGGTCAAGTTCGGCGCGAACGCGGCCACGAACGTCACGGTCGTCAACTCGACGACAGTCACCGCGACCTCGCCCCCTGGAAGCGGCACGGTCGATGTCACGGTCACGACGCCGAACGGGACGAGCGCAACCGGCCCGGCCGACCAGTTCAGCTACCAGAGCGTGCAGATCTCCTCGCTCCCTCCGACGCCGGCGGCGCCGACGGCGCCGGCCGTCTCTGGCGGGTCGCCTACCACCGAGACGAGCAACGGCGCCGGGGTCTCGGGGTCGGTCAATCCCGAGGGAGGCGCTACCACGGCGTACTTCGAGTACGGCCTTGACCCGAGCTACCGAGGGCCTGGCGCCTCGACGACGCTGTATGACCAGTCGACGCCGGTGCAGCCGGTGGGCTCCGATTCGAGCAACCACGCCCTCACCGCCCAGCTGTCGGGCCTCGTCCCGGGAGCGCTCTACCACATTCGCGTCGTCGCCACGAACAGCGCCGGAACGACCTTCGGGCCGGATCAGACGTTCACGACGTCGTCCGCGCCCGCGCCACCGGCGCCGAGCCTCGGCCAGAGCGAGAACGTCCAGACGGTCAGCGGCTCGATCTTCATCAAGCTGCCGTCGGGCGTGTTCGTCAAGCTCACGGGGAACCAGCAGATCCCATCCGGGGCCGAGATCGACGCGTTGCACGGCTCCCTCGGCCTCACCACGGCGACTGGGAGCAAGGGCAAGACCCAGCACGGCGTTTTTGGTGGCGCGGTCTTCAAGGTCGTCCAATCGCGCGGCGGCGCGTCCAACGGCTTCGTCACGCTGTCGATCGTCGAGTCGGCGTTCCAGGGAGCGCCTTCGTACTCGCTCTGCACGAAGCACCCGGCCGGCGACGCCACCGCCGCGGCCCTCTCGAGTAAGACGCTCCAGCTACTGCACGCGAGCGCCCACGGCAAGTTCACCACCAAGGGCCGCTACAGCGCCGCGACAGTCCGCGGGACGATCTGGACGATCGCCGACCTCTGCGATGGCACGCTCGTCCACGACGTCACCGACTCGGTGTCGGTAAACGACTTCGTGCATCACAAAACCATCATCCTGCACGCAGGCCAGAGCTACCTCGCCAAGGCGCCTCCGAAGTGAGGCGCAGGTAGCCGCTGATCAAGAACCAAATAACCGGGGGCAACTTGAGACTCGATCGACGTGCGCCACGAGCGCTTCTCTCACCGATGCTGGCAGCGCTCATCGTGCTGGTCTGCGCCGCCACGGCGCAGGCCGCGACGATCGTGGTCAACACGACCTCGGACGCCGCACCGACCGACAATGAGTGCTCCGGTACGGCGGGAGACTGCTCGCTGCGGCAGGCCGTCGACAAGGCATCGCCCGGCGACACGATCGAGCTCGGATCGGGTGACTACGCCCTCACCCTCGGCACCGACATCGAGATCACGAAGTCGCTCCTGATCGAGGGCGCCGGGGTCTCGAGCACTTCGATCGACGGTTCGCAGAACCGGGGCAGCAACCAGTATGGCGAGACCGCCCGCATCTTCAGAACGGACTCCGAGGCCGACGTCACAATAGAGGACCTCACTTTCACTGGCGGTGACGACGGTACCGACGAGGTCCCGTGCAACGCATGCGATACCGACCAGCTCAACGGCGGGGGGGCGTTGTGGAACGACGGCGCCACTGTGGTCATCAACGACGTCGCGTTCACGAACAACTCCGGCAGCCCGGTCGGGGGCGCCATCTCCGCGAGCGGCGGCACCCTGACCCTGACCGATGATTCGTTCACGGACGACGGGGCCGGGATTGGGGGCGCGCTTTTCACCCATCCAGGCAGCACCACCGTCATCGCCAACGGCGACACGTTCGACAGCGACGGGGACCTCGGCGCGATCTACATGTTCGGCGGGAACGTCACGCTCACGAACAGCACCGAGGTCAACAGCGGCGCCTCGAACGAGATCGGCGGCGGGTTGCGCAACGGCGGCGGGACGCTCACCCTCGTCAACGACACGCTGTCGGGGAATGTCCGCGGCCAACTGATGACCGACCAGGGCGCCACGACCAACGTCGAGAACACGATCATCGCCAACGGTTTCTCGGAGGGCGACGGCGACTGCGTCGCGCCTGGTGAGCCCGACGACGTCGACGGCGCGACGAGCGCCGCCGCGATCACCAACGACCTCGGCTACAACATCGACCAGGACAACTCGTGCGGCTTGGACGGCACCGGCGACTCCTCGAACATCGATCCGATGCTCGTGCCGATCGCGGACAACGGCGGCCCGACGCAGACCCAGGCGCTGATCCAGGGGAGCCCGGCACTCGGCGATCCAGCAACCACAGCGTGCCCAACCCAGGATCAGCGCGGCGTGACGCGCCCGAGCGGCATGTGCGACATCGGCGCGTTCGAGGCGGTCCTGCACGGAGAGCCCGACGCCACCACCGGCGACGCGTCGAACGTCACCGACACGAGCGCCGATCTCGCCGCCACAATCAACCTCGATGGCGAGGCCGGGGGCTTCCACTTCCGTTACGGGACGAGCTCCGACGACCTCAGCTCGTCGTCGCCCGAAGCGGCCGCGGGTGTCGTCTCTTCGGAGACCGCCGAGACTGAGACCCTCTCAAATCTCAACCCTGGAACGACGTATTACTACCTGGCCGCGGCCGATAACTCGACCGCGTCCGTAACCGCGTCCACCCCCGGGCAGTTCACGACCCAAGCGGACGCACCGAACATCTCGAACGTCGACGTCGCGTCCGTCACCGACACAACGGCGACGATCGACTTCTCGATCGATCCCGAGGGCGCCGACACGACCTACTACGTCGAGTATGGCCCCGACACGAACTACGGGCAGCAGACGCAACCCATCGACATCGGGTCGACGCCTGGCCCCCAGGACCTGTCAGTGACCCTCACAGAGTTGAACCCGGGCAGCTCGTACGACGCCCAGATCGTCGCGACCAACAGCGTCGACCCGGACGGCGTCGGCAGCGGCGACCAGCAGTTCGACACCGACCAGCAGGTGACAGGCACCGCCGGCGATCAGGTCCAGCTCACCGACTACGGCTCGGACGACGGCGACTGCCCAACCGGGGCGAACACGACGGTCGACTGGGGCGACGACTTCTCTGACACCAATGCGCAGATCGAGTGCGACGACGGCACCTGGTCGACGAGCGACACGCACACGTACGGCGCGCCCGGCCACTACATGATCCAGATCGAATACGGCGAGTTCGGCACGATCACCCAGTACGCCGAGATCTCCCCCAATGACAGCGGGATCTCGAACACGGCGCTACCGACTATCTCCGGCACGGCAGAGCAGGACCAGACCCTGACCGCCACAGAGGGCTCCTGGGACGGCAGCCCAAGCACATTCGACTACCAATGGCTCGACTGCGACGAGAGCGGAAACAACTGCACCCCCACCGGCGACGACAACCCCAACTACACGCTCACGGGAGATGACGTCGGTGACACGATCCGCGTGATCGTCAACGCGACCAGCGACGGCGAAGGCACCACGGCAACCTCGGACCAGACCGACGTGGTGCAGCAGATCCAGCCACCCAGCAACGACGAGTCGCCCGCGATCACCGGGATCGCCCAGCAGGGTCAGACGCTGACCACGTCGACCGGCACGTGGGAGAACAACCCGGGATCGTTCGACTACCAGTGGCAGGACTGCGACTCGAGCGGCCAGAACTGCACCAACACCGGGACCGACGCCGACACCTACGCGCTCGGCGCGAGCGACGTCGGCCACACGGTCCAGGTGATCGTGACCGCCACGAACGACAGCGGACAGGGACAGGCCACTTCGAACCTGACCGCGAAGGTGCTCGCGCCGAACTCCCCTCCGAGCTCGCCACCGGCGGCGAATCCCTCCTTGCCCACGGTCGCGACGACGACCCCGACCGTGAGCATGACGAGCGCGGGATTCTCCGGGTCGGTGACGCCGAACGGACTCCCCACCCAGGCCTACTTCGAGTACGGACTCGACCCTAGGTACACCGGCGGTGGTGAGATCCAATACACGCAGTCCACCACCGCCCAATCGGTCGGATCGGGCTTCGCGAGCCAGGCCATCGGGCCGGTGTCGGTAGCCGGGCTGCTCCCGAACGCGCTCTATCACGTGCGCCTCGTCGCCACCAACACCGACGGCACGACGTTCGGCCCGGACGTGACGTTCACCACCGTGGCCGCACCGGCTCCGAGCCCCCCGACCGTCGGTCAGACGGTGAACCTCGCGCCGGTCAGCGGCATCGTGCTCATCAAGATCAACGGGAAGTTCGTGCCGCTCACCGGCCTGGACCAGATTCCCACCGGCTCTCAGATCGACGCGCGCCACGGTTCGCTCGAGCTGATCACGTCGAACGGGGAGAAGGGCAAGACGCAGCACGGTACGTTTGGCGGGGCGATCTTCAAGCTCACCCAGACTCGCTCGGGGGCGAGCAAGGGCCTCGTCACGCTCTCGATCGTCGAGAACGCGTTCAAGGGCGCACCGTCCTACGCGCTGTGCACCAAGCACCCGGCGGGCGAGGCGCGTGCCGCGGCGCTCTCGAGCAAGACGCTCCAGCTCCTGCACGCCAGCGGGCACGGCAAGTTCCGCACGAGCGGGCGCTACTCCGCCGCGACCGTCCGCGGCACGATTTGGACGATCGCGGATCGCTGCGACGGAACGCTCGTTCACGACGTCACCGACTCGGTCTCGGTGACCGACTTCGTCCACCACAAGACGATCATCCTGCACGCCGGCCAGAGTTACCTGGCACGTGCCCCTTAGGCGCGCGAGACCAGGCGCGACATCACGACCTGCGAGCGCGTGCGCTGGACGTGGCCGTCGCGCTGGAGGTCCATGATCAGGCGCTCGAGGCCGGCGTTGTCCTCCGTGCGCACGCGGGCGATCGCGTCCGCCTCGCCGGTGACGCTCCAGGCCTCGACCACCTCCGGGTGGCTCCGGAGCGTCTCGGCCACCTGGTCGAGCAGGATGCCCGGGGCATAGAACAGCTCGATCAGCGCCTCGGTGTGGTCGCCCAGCGCGCTGTGGTCGACGACCGCCGTGAACCCTTGCAGGGCGCCCTTTTGGCGGAGCCGGTCGACGCGGCGCTTGACCGCGGGGGCGCTCAGCGACACGCGGTGGGCGATGTCGTCATAGGTGCGCCGGCCGTCCTCGACGAGCAGCGCAAGAATCTGACGATCTTGGTCGTCCATACGGCGATCTATTGCAGAGATTACATTGATTTCGGCATCGACAACCGCCGGAGGCAGGGGTAGGCTGCCGTCATGGCCGATTCAGGAACCCTTGCCCGCGTCGTGTTCGACGAGGCGCACAACGAGGCGTGGACGATCCGCGCCGAGCTCGCGCGCCACATGCAGCCCGCTCATCCCGGCGATGCCTCCTACGCCCGCGCCGCCGCCGCGCTCGCCGAAAGGGAGTTCGTCGTGGCTCCCAACGTCGACGGCCCGCTGACGGCCGAGACCCTCCGCGGATGCGAGGTGCTCGTGATCGCCCATCCGTCGGATCCCGCCTGGGAACGGACCACCGGCATCGGCTCACCCCGGCTGAGCGATGAGGAGGTCGACGCGGTCGAGAGGTTCGTAGCGCAAGGTGGCGGCCTGATCGTGCTCGGCGAGACCGAGCAGGAGAAGTACGGCAACAACCTGAACGCGCTGCTCGCGCGCTTCGGCCTGCACCTCGAGAACGACACGGTCCAGGACTACGAGCATTGCCGGGACGCGCCGACCTGGATCCTGGCCGACCTGCTGCCGGGCGCCCGGGGACGGCGCGGCGATCTGCTGGCCCGCGTGAACGAGGCCTGTCTCTACCGCGCGACGACGATTTCGGCCACGAATGGCGCCGCCGTGCTGGCCCGTACGCACGCGACCGCCTCGGCGCCGTCGCGTCCGCTGATGGTCGCCACTGAGCACGGACAGGGTCGCGTCGTGGTCTTGGCCGACTCCGACCTGTTCGGCGACGACTGCATCGACGAGCTCGATCACCGCACGTTGTGGCTGAACCTCGTTTACTGGGTGAGTCGCTCCGACGGTGGGACCTGGCCGGTCCAGGCGGGCCGCGACGACGCGGGTCCCGAGCACGATCCGGCCTGGATCGCTCTCCGCGACGAGACCAACGCGCTGGCGGCGCTGCAGGCCGCGGACGGTTCGCTCGATGGCGATCACGACACGGCCCATGCGCACCTGGAAAAAATCATCAAATCCGTCGAAACGCTCGCGCCGCAGTTCCCGCACGACGCGGAGTACCTCAGCGCGGTGATCGAGGATCTGCGCGGGTGGGATTTCGGCAAGCCCGACTTCACGCGTGCGCTCGGGGCCTTCCGGCCCGAGCTCCAGCGCGTCGACGGGATCGAGCACCTCGTCGTGTTCCCGATGTACAAGCAGAACGGCTCGCGCGACACGTGCTTCGAGGCGCTGATCGTGCGTGTGCCCTGGCCCGACTGGATCGCCGAGTTGGAGCGCACCCAGTTCGATAACCCCAAGTTCGTCCCGGTCGAGCTGATCGACGCCACCGCCGGGTACGACAGCGACTGCGCCGTGCTGTTCCCCGAGACCGTGTCCGTCGCCGGTCGTCCGGTCAGCAACTTCGGCGCGATCTTCTGCGACCGCGAGTCCGAGCGGCTGCGACGGGTGGCCGGCGACGGCGCCGATCTGCTGCGGCTGAACCTACCTCCCGATGGGGCGTGCATGTTGGCCAGCCCGGCCATCTCGCAGCAGGCCTACATCATGTGGGACCTGATCCACGATCGAAACCACAGCCACGGAGATCTGCCGTTCGACCCGTTCATGATCCGCCAGCGCGCTCCGTACTGGATGTACTCGCTCGAGGAGCTGCGCTGTGACCTGACGACGTTTGGCCAGGCCGTCCAGCTCGAGGCCGAGGGCGTCTCGTTCGCGCGGTATGTCCAGTACGCGATCCTGCTCGATCGGCTGCTCCGGTTCCCGATCACCGGCTCGCGCGTGCGCAACTACGACGGCCTCGGCGGGCAGCTCCTGTTCGCCTACCTGCATCGCAACGGCTATCTGCACTGGACCGACAACCAGCTCACGATCGAGTGGGAGCGGGTGGCCGACGGCGTCGCGGCGCTGCGCCACGACGTCGAGGAGCTGTACCGGCTCGGGATCGACCGGACCAAGCTCCAGCATTGGACGGCCGCGCACGACCTGGTCGCCTCCAGCGTGCCGCCGGCGGCCGGCTCGAAGTGGTCGGCGCCGGTCCGCGACTTCACCGACGTCGAAGACCCGCGCTCCTACATCGATCTCGTCCGCGACGACGAATTCCCGCTGTCGATCTTCTACAGCTCGCTGAAAGATAAGCTCGCGGCGTGAGCTTGAACGGCGCGCGGGGGTTCGCCTCAGATAACTCGGCCACCGTCCATCCGGACGTGCTGGCCGCGATCGCCAACGTCAACGTCGGGCACACGTTCGGGTACGGCCACGACGACTACACCCTGTCGGTGGAGGCGCGGGTCGCGGGGCACTTCGGGGCGAACGCGAGCGCGTTCTTCGTGTTCAACGGCACCGGGGCCAACGTGCTCTCGCTGCGCGCGGCGTCGCGGCGCTTCGAGGGCGTGATCTGCGCCGACACCGCGCACCTGAACGTCGACGAGTGCGGCGCGCCCGAGGCGATGGCCGGGCTCAAGCTGCTCACCGTGCCCGGGGTGGATGGCAAGCTCACCCCGGAGCTGGTCGAGAGCAGGATCGCGCGGGTGGGGGACGAGCACGCCGTGCAACCCCACGTCGTGTCGATCTCGCAGTGCACCGAGCTCGGGACCCTGTACACGGTTGCGGAGGTACAGGAGTTGGCCGACCTCGCGCACGAGCATCACATGGTGCTCCACGTCGACGGGGCGCGGCTAAGCAACGCGGCCGTCGCGCTCGGCGTGGGCCTGCACGAGGCGGCCGCCGGCGCCGACGTCCTCTCCTTCGGCGGAACCAAGAACGGCCTGGTCGGCGCCGAGGCGGTCGTGCTGCTCAACCCCGAGCTCGCGCACGACTTCCTGTACATCCGCAAGCAGTCGATGCAGCTGGCGTCCAAGATGCGTTTCCTGGCCGCGCAGTTCGATGCGTTGCTCTCCGGCGATCTGTGGGAGCGAGCGGCGGGAAACGCCAACGCGATGGCGGCGCGGCTCGCCGGCGCGCTGCGCGACGTGCCCGGGGTCGGGATCAGCCGGCCGGTCGAGACCAACGCGGTGTTCGCCGTTCTCCCGCCGGCGGTGACGGTGGCCCTCCAGCGCGACTTCCCGTTCTACGTGTGGGACGAGGCCGCCGGCGAGGTCCGGTGGATGTGCTCCTGGGACACCACCGAGGAGGACGTCGACGGCTTCTCGGCCGCGGTGCGGGACGCGCTCGCGCAGTCTGCGGTCTAGACGGCCCGTTCGGCCACGCAGCGGTTCTCGATCCGGCCGACCCCGCCGACCTCGACGACGACCACGTCGCCGTCTTTCAGCAGCAGCTGTGGCTCG
>DATBYI010000312.1:0-11504 GCA_036513815.1 Solirubrobacteraceae bacterium | reverse complement strand
CGAGGGCCGGCGCGTCGTTGACGCCGTCGCCGGTGACCGCGACCGCCTCGCCGCGATCCTGGAGGATTCGGACAAGGCGCAGCTTGTCCTCGGGCGTGGCGCGGGCGATGACTGCTTCGCCGCGCACTCGCCGGGCGAGCTCTTCGTCGTCCAGCGCGTCGAGCGGCGCACCGCCGTGCATGAGCGCTGAGGCGTCGACGCCGGCCTCGCGCGCGGCCGCGGCGACCGTCACGGGGTGGTCGCCGCTGACGACGATGGTCCGCACCCCGGCGCGGGCCAGCTCGGCCACGGCGTCGCCGACCCCGGCGCGCAAGGGATCACGAAACGCGACCAGCCCGACGAACTCGAGGTCGGCCTCGCCTTCGGCGCCGTCGCGGGGAGCGCCGGAGATGCGCCGCTCAGCCACCGCGAGGATGCGCAGTCCGTGCTGTGCGAGTTGCTCGACGCGCGCGAGCACCGCCGCGCGCTCCGTCTCGGACATCGCACACGCGTCGAGGACGGCTTCCGGCGCTCCCTTCACCGCCACCCACGCTCCACCGGGATCGCGCCAGACCGCGCTCTCGCGCCGACGCACCGGATCGAACGGGTAGCGGGCGAGGCGTCGGCGCGGCGCCGGCCCGGTGGCGGCGTCGAGCAGCGCGCGATCGACTGGGTCCTGCGCAGCCGCCGCCCCGTGCGCGGCAACCGCCGCGGCGAGCACGCTGTTGCGATCGCCGTCGATCCGTTCGATCAGCAGCCGGTTCTCGGTCAGCGTCCCGGTCTTGTCGGCAAGCAGCACGGTCATTGCGCCCACGGCCTCGGCGGCGCGCAGCCGCCTCAGTAGGACGCCGTCCTTCGCCAGTCGCAGACCGCCGAGCGCGACGAGCACCGTCACGAGGATCGGTAGCTCCTCGGGGATCGTCGCGAACGCGAGGGTCAGCCCGTCGAGCAGCATCTCGCGAGGCGACCGGCCGCGAAGGACCCCGAGCAGCGGCACGAGCACGCAGGCCGCGACCGCGACGATCAGCGCCGCGCGCGCCAACTCGGCCATCGCGCCCTGGAGAGGGGTCGGCGGTTCCTTGGCCTGCGCGACGAGCCGCCCGAGGCGCCCGATCTCGGTGTCGTCACCCAGCGCGACGACGACGCCCTCGCCCACACCGGCCACCACCGCGGTGCCGGCGTGCAGCACCGAGGACCGCTCGGCGAGCGGCGCGTCGGCGTCGACCGACTCGGGCCCCTTCGCGGCCGCTACGGGCTCGCCCGTGAGCCTGGACTCGTCGGTCGCCAGACCGTCGGCCTCCACGACGCGGGCGTCGGCCGCGACGACGCTGCCGGCCTCGACGAGCAGGACATCCCCGACGACGAGCGCGCCGACCGGGATGGCGACGGCGACGCCGGCGCGGCGCACGAGTGCGTTGGGCGCGCTGAGGTCGCGCAGCGCGCGCAGCGCGCGCTTGGCACGAACCTCCGAGACCGCCTGGACCGAGCTGACGAGAACGATGATCGAAAAGATCGCGACCGCGTCGCGAACCTCGCCGAAGATCGCCGAGAGCACGCCGACCACGACGAGCAGCAGCTGAAGCGGCTCCACCGCCGACTCGCCGAGCTCGCGCAAGACAGCCGACGTGTTCCCGCCTTCGGTCCGGACCGCCACCGTGCGGCGCTGGGCGATCTCTTCGGGTACAAGCCCACTCTGGCGGCTGGCGGTGCGCGCCCACGCGGCCGCGGGCGGTTCCGCGTGGACCGGGATCCCCGGCGCTCGGGCCACGCGTGACGAGGCGCGCGTTGCGCTCGGCATGAAACGCATGATACGTCGGGATGGGAAAAGCGTGAGCCGTTTGGGATCATGGTCACCCTGTGGCCCGCGACTGGCTGCTGATCACCGTCTCCACCCCGCCCGGCGGAAGCTCGACGCTGCGCGTATACGCGTGGCGGAATCTGCGCAGCCTGGGGGCTCACTACTTGCAACAGTCGGTGTGCCTGCTCCCAGCGACGCCGAAGACCACCCGCGCCGCGGCACGCGTCGTGACCCGACTGCGCGCCGAGGGCGGCCACGGGGAGATGCTTCGCATCTGCCTGACGGACTCCAAGCAGGAGGCCACGGTCGTCGACGCGATCCAGCGCGAGCGGACCGACGAGTACGGCGAGGTGGTGGAGAGCACGCGGCAGTTCCACGAGGAACTCCAGCTCGAGCGCCGTCGTGGCCGGACCACCTACACCGAGCTCGAGGAGTCCGACGCCGACCTCGCCCGCTATCAGAAGTGGCTCGCAGCGATCCGCACGCGCGACTACTTCGATGCGCCTGGAGGCGAAGAGGCGGCTGCGGCGGTGGCGTCGTGTGAGGAAGCGCTCGCCCGGTTCGAGACCGAAGCGTTGTCCGCGGAGCTCGACGAGGCCACGCCAGACAGCCGGCCCGGACTGCGCGCCGTCGAGGACACGAGCGACTGATCGGCTGACCGGCCGTCTGGGGATACGACTCCTTCTGGTCACAATTCCGGTGGGGAGCGGTATGTAGCTGATGATGGGACTCGTGCGAGATCGTGCTCGGTGGAGCGATGCGCAGTTGTTGGCCGCGATCGCGCGCTGTGACGATCGGGCGTTCAGCGCGTTTTATCGTCGGCACCTCAGCCTCGTCGTCGGCTGGTGTGCGCGCCGCGCCGATCCAGAGCTCGCCGCCGATCTGACCGCCGAGGTCTTCGCCGCCGTGCTGATCGGGGCGGCGCGCTACGAGCCGACCCATGAGTCCGCCGCAGGATGGCTACTCGGGATCGCGCGCAACGTGCTGGGCCACAGCGTGCGGCGCGGCCAGGTCGACGGGCGAGCGCGTCGACGCCTGGGCGCGTCACCACTCACCGTCGAGGACGACGATCTTGCTCGCGTTCTGGAGCTCGCCGACGATCAGGCGAGCTCGGCCGGGGCGCTCCTGGCCGGCCTCCCGGTCGACGAGCGCCTGGCGGTCCGCGCGCGGGTGATCGATGAGCGCGACTACGGTGAGATCGCACGGTCGCTCGGCTGCTCCGAGATGGTCATCCGCAAGCGCGTCAGCCGCGGGTTGGCGCGTCTGAGAGCGCAAATGGCGAGCTGATGAACGGCGACTTCTTTGATCGGCTCGATGCGGAGCTGGCGGAGCTCACGCGCCAGGGAGCCCACCTGACGGCCGGCGACAGCGTGTGCCGCCGAGCGGGGCGGCTGGCCAGGCGTGGCGTGGCGTTCGCCCTGGTAGCCGTAACGTTGGCGGCGGCGCTGGTCAGCGAGTTTCCGGCGTCTGCCAGCGGCCATGGCGAGGTCGCCCAGGCTCTGACGGCGCAGCGGCTGTGAACCCGCCGAGCGCGGCTGATCCCCCGCGCGGTCGCCAGCGGATCAGCGGTCTGGTTGAGCTTGTGGTCACCATCGCGGTGGCCGTGGGTGTGGCGCTGTTGATCGAGGCGGTGCTGGTCAAGCCCTACCGGATCCCGAGCACCTCGATGGTCCCCACACTCGAGCAGGGACAGCGGATCCTCGTCAATCGCCTCGCGACCCACCCCGGCGTCGGAGACATCGTCGTCTTTCATCCGCCGGCCGGCGCCAACAACGAGCTCGGGGTTCAGTGCGGCGATCCGGAGCAGGGCCCAGGTCACGCCCAACCGTGCGACCAACCGACCCCGACGGCCTCCACTCAGACCTTCGTCAACGCGTCGTCGGCCTGCCCGGCGACATGCTCAAGATCAGCCACGGCGACGTGTATCGCAACGGCGTCAGGGAAGTCGGGTCCTACATACAGGCCTGCACCGACCCTGCGAGCTGCACCTTCTCGCAGACGATCACCGTGCCCAAGGGCGACTACTACATGATGGGCGACAACCGCGGCGATTCCGACGACAGCCGCTACTGGGGCCCTATCCCCCAGTCCTGGGTCATCGGGACCGCGTTCTTCAGCTACTGGCCGCCTGACCGCATCGGCACCCTCTAGATCATCACGGCCGCCGGCTCAGCCAAGCACGGACGGCTCTCCGGGGAGCCGTCCGGGGTCGAACTCGGCTAGCAGCTCGGCGGGCCGGCGCACCTCATCGCGCCCGAGCGCGAGGCCCAGCGTGTGGGCGAGGAGGGCGAGCGTCGCGGCCGGTGGCTCGCTTCGGTCGGAGAGCGCAGGCGGACGTCCGCGCTTGGCAAGCCGCGTTCCGTCGGCGCCGAACACGAGCGGGACGTGCGCGTAACGCGGCACCGGCAGCCCGAGCAGCCGTGCGAGCAGGATCTGGCGGGGCGTCGAGCCGATGAGATCGTCGCCGCGCACGATCTCCCCCACCTCCTGGGCGGCGTCGTCGACCACGACGGCCAGCTGGTACGCGGGCACGCCGTCGGCGCGGCGCACGACGAAGTCGTCGACGAGGCCACCGCATCGCCCGCGCATCTCATCGTCGAATTCGATCCGCGCGCCTTCGGCCCGCACGCGCAGGGCGAACGCGTGGCCGGCGGCACGGCGACGCTCGCGCTCAGCCTCGCTCAACCCGCGGCACGTGCCCGGATAGCTGCCCTCGGGCAGCTCGCCGTGCGGCGCCGAAGCCGCCTCGCGGATCTCCGCCCGCGTGCAGAAGCACGGATACAGCCGGCCCTGGGCCTCGAGCCGCACGATCGCGTCCTCGTAGGACGGCCTGCGCTCGGACTGGCGGACTGGGGTCTCGTCCCAGTCGAGACCGATCGCCCGGAGATCGTCGAGCTGGCTTCGCTCGAACTCGCGCCGAGAGCGCTGCGGGTCGAGATCTTCGATCCGCACGAGAAATCGCGCCGACCGGGACCGCGCGAACAACCAGGCCACCAGTGCGGTGCGGAGACTGCCCAAGTGCAGCGGCCCGGTCGGTGAGGGAGCGAAGCGCCCATCGCGCGCGTCAACGTTGCGGGCTGGTGCGGGAGAGATCATCGGGAGCCTTCTGGCCTTGCGGACCCGGCCCGGTCCTCCGGGCCCTACCTGCCGTTGCGTTCGCGATGCTGGCACCCGGGCCAGCAGCACGGCCGGCGCTGACCGTCCTCGAGCTCCTCCCGGGTCCTTCGGATCCGACGCTCGCGGGTGCTCGGCTGCTTGGCATCCTCGACCCAGCAGATGAACTCGTTGCGGGCCAAGGGCGTGATGTCCTTCCAGGCGTCGAGTGCGGTGGCGCTCGCGATCAGCGCGCTCCGGAGGTCTGCGGGCAGCTTATGCACCATCCCGCCGGGGACCCTTTGGCCGCTCACGCGACCATCGTAGTAAGCCCGCCTTGAGGGCGCTTTACATAGAGCGACCGCGGCGCACAAAGTTGTTTCACCGCAACGTTTCCGCGGGAACGTTCGCCAGATTCTCGATCCGCAGGCCGATGGCCGACGTGGGATTTAGCTCAGGTCGGGACCCGCGTAGACTGGCCCGACATGTGCCGGTTGTTCGCGCTGCACGCAGGCGAACGGGACGTCGCGGCCGAGTTCTGGCTTCTGGACGCGCCGACCTCGATCGCGCGCCAGAGCGAGAGAAACGCCGACGGTTACGGGATGGCGGCGCTGACCTCGAGGCGCGGCATGATCCTGATTCGTAACCCGGTGCAGGCGTCCGAGGATCCCGCCTACCGGCACGTCGCTCGGCGGCTGGACGCGAGCGAGATGCTCGTTCACCTCCGCTATGCCAGCACGGGCAATGTGTCGCTCGTGAACACGCACCCGTTCACCCAGGACGGCCGTCTCTTCGCTCACAACGGAGTCGTTGGGGACCTTGACCGGATCGAGGGGAGGTTGGGTCCGAACCGGGCGATGGTGATGGGGGACACCGACTCCGAGCGGTTCTTTGCCGTGATCACGCTGGCGATCCGCGAGGCGGGAGGCGACGTCCGCACTGGCATCACGGCGGCAGTGCGCGAGGTGGCCGCCGAATACGAGCTGTACAGCCTCAATTTCGTGCTCGCGGAGATCGGTCACATCTGGGCCTTCCGGTACCCCGAGCACAACCCGCTGCATCTACACCGGCGCCGCCGGGGCGGACCCAGCGGCGACGCCGCGCTTGACGAAAGGGACGCAGCCGGCACGTTGCGGCTGCATTCCGACGACGGAGCGCAGGTGCCGCTGGTGGTGATCGCCAGCGAACGGATCAGCGATGAACCCGGCTGGGAGGAGATTCACCCCGGCGAACTCGTCCACGTCGGACCGGATCTCGAGGTCGACCGCGCCACGATCATGTCCGGGCCGCCGGCGCATCCCATGGTGCTCAGCACCCAGGCGCAGGTGACGCAGGCCTTCGACTGACGTGGAGTTCAGCCGCGAGTTGCGTAACGACGTCCTTGCCGGAGACATCACGCTCTCGGTCCGGCTCTGGAAGCGCGCCCGGGTGAAGGAGGGCGGCCGTTATCGAGTCGGCCCCGGCGAGATCGAGATCGACGCGATTGACCTGGTCCCGTTCGCGGCGATCAGCGCGCAGGACGTGCGGCGAGCCGGCGAACCCGACCGCGAGACGCTCCGCCGGCGCGCCGCGCACGCCGGTCCGATCGATGACGACACGTTCGTCTACCGCGTCGAGTTCCATCGCGTCGAGCCGGCGTGACCATCGCGTCGAGCCGCCGTCAGCGTCTAGCCGGGCGCGATCCGCCGGATCATCACGACGTCGCAGGCGGCCTGGACTCGAGCCGTTGCTTGAGTTGCTTCATCCCCTCTGGGATCTCCCGCGCGGCCTGGCGACGGACCATGAGCGGGACCAGCACCTTTCCGATCCCGTGGCCGGTGAAGTCCAGCTCGATGGTCAGCCGCGTCAGTGACGCTTCGGCGAGCGGTTCCACGGTGACCGCGACGATGGCCCTGATCGGACCGTCAATGCCTCGGTCGGCCCACCGCCGCGGCGGATCGTATTCGGTGATCTTGGTGTTCACCTCGCGCTCACGGCCGCCGATCTTCCGGACGGTCGTGCACTGCGAGCCAACCCGCGTCGTGGGTGTGTCGAGGTGGCCGCTCACGACGCCCCGCTGCCACTCGGGGAAGGTGCTCGGATCGGTCGCGTAGGCGAAGACCTCCTCCGCCGGTCGTGCGATCTCGATGCTGTTGACGATCGGAGCCATCGGTACTCGTCTCCCTCCGGGTCGTGTCTATGTGGCCGGCCGAACGGTCGCTACGCCCGTATGACCCGAGGGCAGGCGAGGACGTGACGCCGGCGCGCCACGTGAGCCTGGCACAAGTGCGGCAGCCCGGGTTCCGTTGCTGAAGCATGAGCCTGACCGAACAGCCGATGGTGCAGCTGCGCCATCTCGATTCCTTCTTCATCGGCGGCGAGTGGGTCGCGCCGTCCAGCGGCGCGACGATCGCCGTGACCGATTCCGCGACCGAAGAGCATTTCTTCTCGATCGCCGAGGCCCGGGCGGCTGACATCAGCCGGGCCGTCGATTCGGCGCGCCGAGCGTTCGACACCGGACCGTGGCCGCGGATGAGCCATGCCGAACGAGCTGAGTACCTGCGCGCGATTGCCGCCGCCCTGCGTAGGCGTGGTGGCGAGATCGGTGAGATCTGGCCCCGGGAGTCCGGGGTGCTTCACGGGATCGCCAAGAACGCCGCCGAGGGCGCAGCCCGAAAGTTCGAGTACTACGCGTCGCTGGCGGACACGTTCCCGTTCGAGGAGGAAGCACGGCCGACCGCCGGCGGCGAGTTCGGACTGCTCGTCCGCGAGCCGGTGGGTGTCGTCGGCGCGATCGTCCCGTGGAACGTCCCGATGACCCTCATCTCCAACAAGGTCGCGCCCGCGCTGCTCGCGGGCTGCACCGAGATCTTGAAGTCGTCACCCGAGGCGCCCGGCGAGGGGTATCTCCTGGCCGAGATCGCCGAAGAGGTCGAGCTGCCGCCCGGTGTGCTGAACGTCGTAACGGCCGACCGCGAGGCGTCGGAGTTGCTGGTGCGCGATGCGCGCGTGGACAAGATCACGTTCACCGGCTCAACCGCGGCGGGTCGACGGATCGCCGCGATCTGCGGTGAGCGAATCGCCCGCTGCACGCTCGAACTCGGCGGGAAATCCGCGGCGGTCGTCCTGGACGACATCGACATCGAGACGGTCGCCCGCACGATCTCCGGCGCCGAGTGCTTCCTCTCGGGCCAGGTCTGCTCTTCGCTGACGAGGATCGTCGTTTCCCGTCACCGCCATGACGAACTGCTCGACGCGCTGTCAGCCACGTTCGCCAAGGTCCATGTCGGTGATCCGTTCGACCCCGACACGCAGATGGGACCGTTGGCCTCCGAGCGCCAGCGCGACCGGGTCCTCGGATACATCGAGCAGGGCATGCGGGACGGCGCGACCCTGGCCACCGGGGGCGGGCGGCCCGCCGACCTCGAGCGGGGCTGGTTCGTTGAGCCGACCGTGTTCGGGAACGTCGACAACGCGTCGACGATCGCGCGCGAGGAGATCTTCGGACCCGTCCTGAGCGTGATCCCGGTCGACGACGAGCGTGACGCCGTGCGCGTCGCCAACGACACGATCTACGGTCTGAATGCCTCGGTGTTCACCGCCGATGTCGAGCGGGCGAGGTCGGTTGCTGGAGAGCTGCGCTCGGGCACGGTCGGCCACAACGCCTTCCGCACCGACTTCGGGATCGCGTTCGGCGGCTTCAAGCAGTCGGGGATCGGCCGCGAGGGCGGGATCGAGGGGCTCTACCCCTTCCTCGAGACCAAAACGGTGATCCTCGACGCTCGGCCGGCGCGCTACGCCGGCTCCGCCACGTAGGCCGGCGCGCTCCGCCGGCTCGGCCGCGTCCGCCACGTAACCCGGCGCCGACCCACCTGCCCCTAGCGGCAGGTCTACTCGAGGACCACGGCGCGGGCGTCGACCGGCGCCTTGACGGGCCGGCGCCAGCCGGAGAAGGCCATCCCCGCGGCGGGAATCATCGCCACGAGGATGAGGACGAGCGCCCACACGAAGGTCGAGGCGAAGGAATTGGCCAGGGGCCCCGCGATGGCGGCGTGGGCGCGCGCCGGCAGGTGCTGAAGGGTCGCGATCCCGCCTGAGCCGGAGCCAGTGGCGTGACTGCCGATGATCCCGCTGAGGTTGCTCGTGATCGCCGAGGCGAGAATCACCGAGAGCACAGCGGTACCGATAGAGGCGCCGGCCTGGCGGATGATGTTCATCGCAGTGCTCGTCCGCGCGATAGCGGCGGGCGGGACCGCCTGCATGGCGGCGGTCATGTTCGGCATCATCGCGAGTCCCATGCCCAGACCCTGGACGAAGTTGGCCGAGCACAATATGACGTAGGAGGTGTGGGCGCCGACCAACGCGAACGGGATCAGCCCGACGGCCACGAACGGCAGGCCGGCGGCCGGCAACCATGTCGGCCCGTACCGGTCGGTCAGCTTGCCCGCCACCGGCATCAGCAACATCGCTCCGAGGCCGCCCGGCGCCAGCAGAAGGCCGGCCTGGAGGGCCGACGCCCCGCGCACCGATTGGTAGTAGAGGGGCACGAGCAGCATCGAGCCGAACACCGAGATCGCGAACAGCAGGAACGTGCCCGCCGCAGCACCCGCTCGCGTGTGCGCGAATGTGCGCAGGTCGATGAGCGGATTCGGGCTGCGCCAGCTGTGGACGAACCAGGCGGCGATCAGGACGACGCCGAGGAGCGTCGGCCCCCACGAGCGCACCGACCCGAACCCGTAGGTCGAGGACTCGGCCAGACCGTAGATGAACACCGCCAGCCCCGGGGAGAGCAGCAGCATCCCGAGCCAGTCGAGCCGGTGGCTGGGCTGGGGCTGATCCGGCTCCAGCACGATGAGCGCGAGGATGAACGCGACGATCCCGATCGGGAGGTTGATGAAGAAGATCCAGCGCCAGGACGCGTCGTCGACGAGCCAACCGCCGAGGATCGGGCCGAGGATCGGGGCGATCAGCATCGGGACGCCGAGCACGCCCATCACCCGGCCCATCCGGTGAGGCCCGGCCTTCTTGGTCATGATCGTCATGACCGCCGGCATGATCATTCCGCCGCCCATGCCCTGGAGGACACGGAAGAAGATCAGGGAACCCGCGCTCCACGCCAGGCCGGACAGCACCGATCCGAGCGTGAACAGCACGAGCGACGTCATGTAGATCCGCTTCGTGCCGAACCGGTCCGCCGCCCAGCCGCTGGCCGGAATGACCGCGGCGAGGGACAGGGTGTAGCCGGTGATGACCCACTGGATCGTGGTGAGCGACGAATGGAACGCGAGCGCCAGGTGGTCGATGGCGACGTTGACGACCGTCGTGTCGAGGATCGACATGATCGCCCCGAGCAAGACGACGCCGGCGACGACCATGGTCTCGCGGTCGAGCGCCTCGGGCTGGGACGGCTGCGATGGTTGCGGGGTCAAATCCGCCACGCCGCCATCGTAGCGGACCGGAGAGTCCGCTTATTGACGCGGGTCTTCGACGCCGGACGGCGGCTCAGAAGAGCTCGCGCCAGCTGAACGTCGGCGCGTAGCCGAGGACTCTGCGAGCCTTGCCGATGTCGAGCAGTGTGTCGTGTCCCTGCACGTGCTCGGCGACCGGGACGCCCGGGAATACCTCGCTCATCAGCTCGCGGCTCGGGCGCTGCATGACCGTGTCGGCGGCGGCGATGATGAAGCTGTCGGCCCCGTTGATGTCGGCCTCGAGCGCGAGCCGGACGCTCTCGGCGACGTGGCTCTCATCAACGTAGCCCCACAGGTTCCATTTCCGAAGCTGCGGATCGTCCCAGAAGGTCGGAAACAGCTCGTAATCCGAGCGCACCATGATGTTGGAGAAGCGCAGCCCGATCAGCGTCGTCCCGTCCCAGCGGTGCGACTGCCGAGCCATCTCCTCGCCGAGCACCTTGGACAGCGCGTAGCTCGTCTCCGGATATACGTGCGCCTCGTCGACCGGCGCGTAGTCGGGCGGACGATCGAACGGCAGCCCCAGGGTCGTCTCGCTCGACGCCCACACCACCCGCGGCAGGCCCAGCCGCGCCGCCGCCGAGAACACGGTGTAGGTACTCGTGACGTTCGTCCGGAATACCTGATCGGGCGTGGCGTGGGCGGGCGACGGAATCGCGGCCAGATGGACGACCGCCTCGACTCCCGGAAGCGTGTGACCACCGCTCAGCGCCTCTAGCGCCTGCCCGAAGTCGGTGAGGTCAGCCCGCAGGAACGGGATTTCGGCCTCAGGATGCGGCGACTCGGGCGAGGGCACGAGATCGATGTTGAGCACCCGGTGCCCTCGCTCGTGCAGATCGCGCACCACGACCCGTCCGGCCTTGCCGCTGCCTCCGGTCACCGCGATCGTCGCCATCCCGGCAAGGTTTAGCCGATCTCGGACCCGTGGCGCGCGCTCCTCGGGAGCTTGCCGCAGCGAGACCGCACTAAAGCTGCGCTCGGGACGACAGCACGGGGCGGGGCGCATATCGTCCGCGCCCGTAGGGGACAGAGCGGCAGAAAGGGGTCTTGGTGGATACGCCCAAGTTCGTCGTCGCGCGCCCGCCACGGTCGTGACCGGCGTCGCGGTTCGGGCGGCGCAAGCCGCGGAGCCGGACGCGAATCTGGCCACCGCGCGCGAGGCTGCGCGGGCGCTCGAGCGATGGGGA
>DATBYI010000311.1:0-25891 GCA_036513815.1 Solirubrobacteraceae bacterium | reverse complement strand
GCCGAGACGATCAACCGAATGGTCGATCAGCTGCGCTCGTTCGCCGCAGAGGTGACGCGCGTCGCGCGCGAGGTCGGCACCGAGGGGATCCTCGGCGGCCAGGCCCAGGTCCCCGGCGTCGCCGGCACCTGGAAGGACCTGACCGACAACGTCAACTTCATGGCCCGCAACCTGACCGACCAGGTCCGCAACATCGCCCAGGTCGCCACGGCTGTGGCCAACGGCGACATGACCCAGACCATCACGGTCGACGCCCGCGGTGAGATCCTCGAGCTGAAGCAGACGCTGAACCGGATGGTCGCCCAGCTGTCGAGCTTCGCGGCCGAGGTGACGCGCGTTGCGCGCGAGGTCGGCACCGAGGGCAAGCTCGGTGGTCAGGCCGAGGTCGAAGGCGTGTCCGGAACCTGGCGGCGGCTGACCGAGAACGTCAACCAGCTCGCCGTCACGCTGACCACCCAGCTGCGCGCGATCGCCGAGGTGTCGACCGCGGTGACCCAGGGCGACCTGACCCGGTCGATCTCGGTCGAGGCGCAGGGCGAGGTGGCCGAGCTCAAGGACAACATCAACCAGATGATCGCCAACCTGCGCGAGACGACCCAGCGCAACGCCGAGCAGGACTGGCTGAAGACCAACCTGGCCAGCATCTCGGGGATGCTCCAGGGCCAGCGCGATCTGCCCGCCGTGACCCAGCTGATCATGAGCGAGGTCACGCCGATGGTGAACGCGCAGCACGGCGGGTTCTTCCTGGCCGAGCCGACGCCGGACGGATCGCCCGAGCTCGGGCTCGCCGCCTCATACGGTTACACGCCCCGCCGCAGTGAGCTGGCCAACCGCTTTGCCGTTGGCGAGGGCCTCGTCGGCCAGGCGGCGTTCGAGCGCAAGACGATCGCGATCAGCGAGGTTCCGCCCGGCTACATCAAGGTCGGATCCGGCCTCGGCGACGCGACGCCGGCCGACGTCCTCGTCATGCCGGTGCTCTTCGAGGACCAGGTCCTCGGAGTGATCGAGCTTGCCTCGCTCCGTCCCTTCTCCGAGGTCCACCGCGACTTCCTGGCTCGCATCTCGGAAACGATTGGTGTCGTGCTCAACACGATCCGCGCCAATATGCGGACGGAGGAGCTGCTCTCACAGTCACAGGGGCTGACCCAAGAGCTCCAGAAGCAGTCCGAGGAGCTCCGCGAGACGAACGACGAGCTTCAGGAGAAGGCGCGACTGCTCTCCGAGCAGAACCGCGACATCGAGATCAAGAACGAGGAGATCGAGATGGCCCGGCGCGGCCTCGAGGAGAAAGCGGCGCAGCTCGCGCTGTCCTCGAAGTACAAGTCGGAGTTCCTGGCCAACATGTCGCACGAGCTGCGTACGCCGCTCAACTCGATGCTGATCCTCAGCCGCCTGCTGGCAGAGAACGAGGACGACACGCTGTCCGATCGCGAGGTGGAGTTCGCCCGCACCATCCACGGCGCGGGTAACGACCTGCTGTCGCTGATCAACGACATCCTCGACCTGACCAAGATCGAGGCCGGTCGCATGGAGCTCGACCTGGCTCCGCTGGCGCTGTCGGAAGTTTTCGAGGACGCCGAGCGGGCGTTCCGGCACGTGGCCGGACAGAAGAGCCTCTCGTTTACCGTCGAGATCGATCCGTCGCTACCCGGGTCGATCGTCTCCGACGAACAGCGCCTCGGCCAGGTGCTCAAGAACCTCCTCTCGAACGCGTTCAAGTTCACCCACGACGGCGGCGTCACGCTGTCGATCGGATACCCGATCGACCGCACGGCCCTGCGCAACGACGCGTTGCGAGCCGCCGATCGAGTCATCGCCTTCTCGGTCATCGACAGCGGCGTCGGCATCCCGGACGACAAGCTCAACCTGATCTTCGAAGCGTTCCAGCAGGCGGACGGGACGACCTCGCGCAAGTACGGCGGGACCGGTCTCGGTCTGTCCATCTCGCGCGAGATCGCGCGGTTGCTCGGCGGCGAGATTCAGGTTGACTCGACCGTCGGACAGGGCAGCCGGTTCACGCTGTTCCTGCCGCTGCTCGAGAGCATCGCGGACGCGCCGGTCGAGCCCCGCCCGGCCGACGCGGCCACGTCGGCCGAGCTGCTGATCGAGGCCGCCTCGGAGCTCGCGATCGAAGATCAGCTCGTCGACGGCATCGACGCGCTCGAGGCTGGCGATCGGGTCGTGCTCGTGATCGACTCAAAGCCCGAGCGCGCGAGGTCGATGGTCGAGGTCATCCGCGCCCGTGGTGCCAAGGCGATCGTCGCCCGGCGCGCGACGGCGTCGCTCGGCCTGGCCCGTGAGCACCGTCCGAGCGCCGTGCTCCTGGCTGGCGACTTGCCGCGCTTCGAAGCGGTACTCGGTCAGCTCAAGAAGCACCCGGACACGCGCCACCTCCCGGTCGCGCTGATCGGCGACGGCGCCGTCCGTGTCGACGGCCTGCGCGCGGGAGCTGCGGCGTTCATCGACGACCCGATCGATCCGGACGGCCTCGAGCTCGCGCTGGGACGACTCGAGCGGCTGGCCGGCGGCCCGGCGCGCCGCATCGCGCTCATCGCCGACGAGCCGGGGACGGACGACGGGATCGGCGCCCTGCTGGCCGGCGACGAGAACATCGAGCTTGAGCGGATCGAGCCCACAGCTGCCCTCGAGGCGCTGCGCGGCGAGCCGTTCGACCTCAGCGTGATCACCGTGGGTCGCTCGCGCTCGCAGACCTTCGCGCTGCTCCGCGACGCGGCTACCGATGAGATGCTGCGCGAGTTGCCGATGATCGCCTACGTGCCGGGCGGGTTGACCAAGGCTGACCGGGCCAGGCTCGACGCGCTCGCGAAGTCGGCGGTGATCACGATCGCCGACTCACCCGAGCGGCTCGTCGATCGCGCCGCGCTGTTCCTGCATCGCGCCGAGGCGACGCTGCCGTCGCAGACGCGCGAGCTGCTCGGTCACCTGCGCACGGGCGACGCCCCGCTCCAGGGCCGCAAGGTGCTCGTGATCGACGACGACATTCGCAACGTGTTCGCGCTGACCTCGACGCTGGAACAGCGCGGTATGAAGGTCGTCTTCGCCGAGAATGGCCGCGAGGGGATCGAGCGGCTGCACCAGCACCCGAACACCGACGTCGTCCTGCTCGACATCATGATGCCCGAGATGGACGGCTACGAGACGGCGCGCGCGATCCGTTCGATGCCGCGCTTCGAGCATCTCCCGATCATCTCGCTGACCGCCAAGGCGATGAAAGGGGACCGCGAGAAGGCGATCGCCGCCGGCGCGTCTGACTACATCACCAAGCCCGTCGACGTGGATCAACTCCTCTCGATGATGCGCGTGTGGCTGGACGCTTAGAGATCCCCGCCGCGTCCGCCGACAGCGAAGCGATGACGGACCTCACAGCGGTCCGGCCGCTACCGATCCTGCTCGTCGACGACCAGCCCGAGAATCTCCGCACGCTCGAGGCCGTGCTCGAGCCGCTCGGCTACCCGCTCGTCACCGCGAGCTCCGGCCACGGAGCGCTGCGGACGCTGCTCGAGCAGGACTTCGCGATGATCCTGCTCGACGTCCGCATGCCCGGTCTGGACGGCCTGGAGACGGCCGAGCTAATCAAGCAGCGCGGCCGTACTCGGGACATCCCGATCGTGTTCCTGACCGCCGCACGGGATGAAGTGACGGACATCGCCCGCGGCTACGGTGTCGGCGCGGTCGACTACGTGCTCAAGCCGTTCGACCCCGAGTTGCTGCGCTCCAAGGTGCTGGTGTTCGCCGAGCTCGAGTCCAGCCGGCGCGCCCTGAAGCGCTCGGAGGCGCTGCTGAGCGGCGCCTTCGAGGCGGCGCCGATCGGCAAGACGGTGCTCGACGCCGAGCGACGGATCATCCGATCGAATCCGGCCTTCGCCCGCCTGGTCGGTCGCGACCTGGCCGAGCTGACGGGCCTGCCCGTCGCCGACCTGTGCCGGGACGAGGACCGGCCGGCGTTGCTCGACGCGCTCGAGCAGCTGTCACGTAGCCAGCGCGAACCCGCGAGCGAGCGCTCCTCTCTCGACCTGCGCCTCAAATCGAGCGCCGACACGCCGGTGTGGGTCGCGATGGTGGCCTCGCCGATCGAGGCCACGGAGTTCGCCGAGCCGATGCTGCTGGCCCAGTGGGTCGATCTGACCGTGCGTCGACGGGCCGAGCAGGACCGCGCCGAGCTTCTCCTCGAGCAAGCGGCACGCGTCCAGGCCGAGGCGCTGGCCGAGCGACTGTCCAACCTCCAGACCCTCACCTCCGCGATGGAGACGCTCGCGCTCGATGAGCTGCTCCCCGAGCTGTCGACGCGACTCGCCGAGCTGTTCGAGGCCGACGTCGCCGAGGTTGAGATCTCAAGCGGCGTCGACCGTCCGATCGTCGTGCGCGCCGTCGCCGGGCAGGTCGCGCGGGCGGGGAGCACATCGACCGAACTGCCGGCCCTCGACGCGGACCGGTGGCGCGAGGTGCCGCTCGTGATCGAAGGCGCCAGGGTGGGCGGCCTGCGCCTAGCCTTGCCCTCGGGTCGGGCGTTCACCCCGACCGAGCGCTCGCTGCTTCAGGACGCCGCAGACCGGGCCGCGCTCGCCATCCGCCGGGCCCAGCTCCACGAGGAGGAGCACCGAATCGCGGTCGAGCTTCAACGCGGGCTGATCCCCCAGAGCCTTCCCGAGCCGGCGGGCATCGAGCTCGCCGCCGTCTACGAGGTCGCCGGTCTCGGCGTGCAGGTGGGCGGCGACTGGTACGACGCGTTTGAGCTCCCGGAAGGACGGCTCGGGGTTGTCGTGGGCGACGTGACCGGTCGAGGGATCCGCGCGGCTTCGGCGATGGGGCAGCTGCGGACCCTGACGCGTGCGTTCGCGTTGGCCGGCGACGGGCGCAGGCCGCCCGGCGACGCGCTCACGCTCCTGAACCGCCACCAGCTGGCTCTCGGCGACGAGCACCTCTTCACGATCGTCTACGCGGTGATCGACCCCGAGGACGGGACCATGGCTTGGGCCAACGGCGGCCATCCGCCGCCACTCATGCGCGACGCCGCCGGCGCCTGCAAGTACCTGGAGGGCGGCAACGGATTGATGGGCGTCGAGGATGTCGTCTACGAGACGCACAGCGAGCGGATCGGTCGCGACGCCGCGCTGGTGCTCTACACGGACGGGCTGATCGAGCGTCGCGGCGAATCGCTCGACGCGGGACTCGACCGCCTCGCCGTCGCCGCCGACGCGGGCCCCGACGAAGCCGGCCCCCTGTGCGAGTACATCCTCGCCCAGCTCATCGATCCGTCCGGGGAACGCTACGACGACGTCACCGAGGTCGTGGTGCGACTTACCGGCTAGATCCGTGCCCGAACCCAACATCGAAATAGCCCGCCGGGGGTACGAGGCCGTGATGCGCGGCGATCTGGACGCGCTCGAAGAAATCCTCGACCCGGACGTCAAGTGGCATGGCGGCAATCCGGCCGAGGGATGTCAGGACCGCGTTCAGACGCTCGCGTTCATGCGCAAGAACTGGATGCGCCGGGGGGCGCCGCCTGGTGAGGTCGTCGAGCTGCTCGGCGCCGGCGACAAGGTCGTGGTGATCATCCGGCGGACCGACGGAGACGGCGAGCCCGAGCTGGTCGCCAACCTCACCAGGTTCCGGGACGGCAAGGTGGTCGAGATGGTGCACTACCCGAACCCCGACGACGCGCGCGCCGCGGCCGGCGTCTGAGCGCAGCAGCTGATCGGTCAGCGCAGGTAACCGCGCCGGCGCAGGAACTTCTGAAGCTTTGCCACGAACCGCGTGCCGCCCGGATACAGCGGCGAGTTCAGATGACCCTCACGCGCCTGCTGGGCCAGGTAGCGGTTAACCAGCTTGACGTGTCCGAGCCGGTCCTCGTCCGCGGCCCACGCCGCGATCACCCCAACGCTGTCCTGGTAGTGACTGCTCGCGCCTGACTTGAACGCCTTCAGCCAGAACGCGGCGTCGCTGGCGACGAGCTTGGGATAGCTTCGTGTCACGTCGGTGAACCGGTGGTTGGCAAATGTCTCGATCTGGATGGGCAGCCCCGACCCCGCGTAATCGGTGAACTCGTAGGCGAAGGTGTCATCGGCAGTCAGGAACTCGAACCGGCCGTTGTGGCGCAGATCGACGATCCGCGCCTGGGGATCGCCGAAGTCTCGCTCCGTCTCGGCGTAGGTCATCGTCCCCGGGTCGAACGAGAAGATCTGCACGATCGTGCAGCAGTGCGCCCCACCGCTGTAAAGGTCAAGGACGACATCCGGCTGTCCGTCGTGCTCGAGGTCCACCACGGCTACCGCCGAGCCTCCGGTTACTGCCGTGTACGGCGCGCACAGATTGGCGCAGAACTTCGAGGTGACCGGCTCGTCATAGAGGACCGTGGCGCCCTGGGTGATCTCGAGGCGCTGGCCGTGGTAGGTCGGGAGCTTGCCCTGGAAGGTAAACGTCGCGGTGACGTTCCCGGCCGACGCGGTCTCGGTGGTCGCGAGGGCCGCCGGCGCGGCGATCAGACACGCGACTGCCGTCACTGTGATCGCCACCACGCGTCGCATGGCGCGGGATGGTACTTACATTCGGAAGACCTGGATCAGGCTTTCCTCGTGCTCGGCGTCGATCCGCGCGATCACCTCGAAGTGCTCCTCCAACCCGGACCCGCGCAGCTTCTCCGCGAGTAGCTCGTCCACCTGAAAGATGCCCGCGCTGTTTGACATGGCGATCTCGACCCGCACGGTTCGCTCCTCACCGGGGGAGATCTTGACCTCGTCGATCGCGTACGCCGACAGCGAGTGGATGTTGTAGCGCCCGGCCTCGAACGGGATCCGCGAGCGACCCCGCGCCATGTCGAGCGCGTCGGCGATGCGCACGATCCCGGCCTCGACCGTAAGTGGATGGCCGTCGCGGCGGTGGCCGATGATCGCGTGCATCGCGTCTGACGCGATCACCGTTCGCTCGGGCTCCTCGTAGGCGGTGCTGAGGAGCGACTCGAGGATGTCGGCGGTGAGGAACAGGCTGTAGCGCTCGTGGTCGTCGCGATGGATCGACATGCCCACGCAGTGGAACAGGCATCCGGCGGCGATCACCACCTCGGCGTCGTGATCCGTCATCGCGTAGTCGGCCCTCACGCTCGGCACGACGCCGTGGCGGAACAGGATCCGCGCCAGCCGCAGGCCGATGTTGAGCACGATCTGGATGTGGACCCAGGAGTGGTCCGACATGCCCAGCCGGCGGCTCGCGTTGACGGCCGACACGTGCCACAGGGCCTTGACGTGAGGATCGGCGTTGACCGCCTCGAGAAACCGCTCGAGCCGGCGGTTGCCTCGGGTCGGCGCGCGGACCCGTACGTCGGCGATCGCCTCGCGCGGTGGGATCGGCGGGTCGAGCGGGCGAGCACCCGCGCCGGCGTCGGCCAGGGTCGCGTCCTCGTCGCTCAGCACTTCGTCCTCGTCAGCCACCAGGCACCTCCAGCAATAGGCCTTCGCGCAGCCCGCCCTGGCCCACCTCGAGCGCCGCGCCGAACCGCTCGGCGGCCGCTTCCAGGATGAGCAGGCCGGCGGGCAGGAGCCGAACCCGATCGGCGTCAAGCTCGAAGCGGTTGGCCACGGCGGCGGCCCGGTCGGCGGACAGCACCCCGAGCACGCGCGCGAGGACGCCGGCGTCGAGCAACGGGCCGGCGATCCGTCGGAGCGAGGTCGCGCTGCCCCCGACGGCAACCACGTGCGCCGCGGGCGGGGGCTCCACGCCGTCGAGGATCTCGCTCACGACCGCGCGGGCGTGGGCGAGTTCGTCGGCCGTGGGCGGATCCGACGGCAGGCACTCGTCCGCGAGCTGGCCCGAACCGAGTTCGAAGGAGGCGAACCAGGTCACCTCGTCGGGCGGCGTCCCGACCACCAGCTCACACGAGCCGCCACCGACGTCGACCACGCCGAGGGGCCCAGACGGTACGAAGCCGAGCGTCCGCGCCGCGCCGCGGAAGGCGAGCCGCGCCTCCTCCTCGGCCGAGAGCACGACGATCTCGAGGCCACATGCGCTCCGCACCGCGGCGAGCAGCGCGTCGCGGTTGGCGGCCTGCCTGACCGCCGCCGTGGCGACGCACCTGACGTCGGCAGCCCCGACCTCCCGCGCCGCCTCGAGCTGCGCAGCGACGACAGCGACCACTTCGGCGATTTTGTCGGCGCTGATCTCCTCGGTGGCGGTCAGCCCGCGGCGGACGTGCGTGAACGACCGCTCCTGGTGGACCTCGACGAGCCGCCCGTCTTCACAGTCGGCGACGAGCAACCGCGTCGTGTTCGAACCGATGTCGATGCAGGCGCGG
Organism: Solirubrobacteraceae bacterium; assembly: GCA_036513815.1. Classification (GTDB taxonomy): domain Bacteria; phylum Actinomycetota; class Thermoleophilia; order Solirubrobacterales; family Solirubrobacteraceae; genus Palsa-465. The sequence goes on along the minus strand of DATBYI010000311.1, from coordinate 17,586 downwards.
CGCACGATGGAAAGGCGGGCAACGACAGGACACGGGCGGCCAGCGCCCCGCCGGCGGACTCTACTGATGTCGCGCCGCCGGTGTGGCGGCATGGTCGCGCCCGGTGCTGCCGTTCGTGCCGTCCGCCTCAGCTTCGCCGTTGGTCCCCGGCCCGTCCGCCGAATCGTCCTCGATCTGTGTCTCCGGCTCGACTGGTGATCCGAGCGGCTCAGGGGGAGGCGCGGCGTCCGGAGCCGGCGCGGGCCGCGTTCCGAGCTCGGCCAGCAGGACCCACACGAGCGCCGTGACGGCGAGCGACCCGGCCCCCGCGAGCCCGAGTGCCACGCGCGGGCTGGCCAGCGCAGCGATCGTCCCACCCAGGAGAATCCCGGCGCCGGGGATGGCCTGGAACATCGACTCCTGGACGCTCATGATGAGCGCCATCCATCGTTCCTCGACGAGCTCCTGGACCGCGGTTCGCCCGGCCACGCTTTCGATCCCGTTGCCGATGCCGGCGAGTGCCGCGCCGACGATCGCGACGGCCAGCGTGGGCGAGATCGCCATCACCACGAAGCCGACCCCGAGGAGCCCTGACCCGAGCGCCATCAGGTTGCGCTGGGGAAGGACGTGCCAGCGGGCGTACACCGCGGCGCCGAACACCGCTCCCGCGCCCCACGCCGACACCATCGCACCGTACGCGGCCGCACCGGCGTGCAACGAGCGCGTCACGAGCACGACCTCGACGGGCGTGGAGACCGTGAAGAACAGGATGGCGGCCGTCTGGAGGATCAGCAGGCCTCGGATCGAGGGCCGCTCGCGCGCGTACTCGAGCGCGGCGCGCACGCGGCCTCGCGCCGGGGCCCTCGCCGCCCTCGGCTGGGGCATTCCGGTGGCAGTCGCCAGCGTGAGACCAACCACACCGAACACCACGGCGTCTCCGAGCAACGCCTGGCTCGTACCGCCTGCCGCCACCGCGGCCCCGCCGAGGCCCGGGCCGATCAGGAACGCGACCGAGAAACCGGCATTGGCCAGTGCGTTGCCCTCCCGGAGCAGACCGGCCGCTGAGGTCACGGCGACGGTCGTCGCGCGGGCCAGCGAACGCGCGGTCAGAGCCAAGACCCCGTTGACGAGGGTCAGCGCCAGGACGGTGACCAGGTTGAAGTGGCGCCCGGCGAGCGCCGCCAGCGCGACGAAGATGACGGCCTCGAGCCAATAGAGCAGCGGCAGCACGGGTCGTGGCGGCAACTGGTCGAGCCGCGCGACCACCCACGGCGAGATCAGCGCCGGCACGAACTGCGAGCACAGGAAGAAGCCCGTCGCCCCGAAAGCGCTGCCCGTCCGCTTGTAGATCAGCAGGGTCAGCGCGACCGTACCGACCATGAACGCGAACTCGTTCAGTGTGTAGGCGGCAAAAAGCCGCCGGTAGACAGGGATCCTGAGGACCGGCTTCACGGGTTATACCTCCGCCGCGATCCTAATACCGAGGGCGTTGCCGGTGCTCTGCGGCGAGACGCCGTCGCCGGCCGGCAAGCGGTGACTGGGAGAAGGGCGGAGCATCGCGTGCGGGTTCTGGACGTCGCCTTCCGATCCTCCCGGGGCTACCCGGGCTCGCCCGGTCGTCAATCGTCTTTTTGGAGCGTGGCGAGCCGCCGTGGCTGTCATCCTCTGGCTGGGATGAACATCCGGACCCGATCCTGGTACCGCGCCAACACGTACCGCCACGACGCGTTTTCGGCCGAGCGACTCGCCGCCGAGCGCGAATCGACCGTCTCGGTATGCCTGCCGGCGCGCAACGAGGCGCGCACGATCGGGCCGATCGTCGAGCAGCTGACGGCACTGCGCGAGCGCGGAGTCGTCGATCAGGTCGTCGTGGTCGACCACTCGAGCGACGGCACGGCGCAGATCGCCCGCGCGCTCGGCGCCGAGGTCCACGCCCAGGACGAGCTGATGACCGAGCTCGGTCCAGTGCTCGGCAAGGGCGACGCGATGTGGCGGTCGCTGCCGATCCTGACCGGCGACGTGGTCTGCTTCCTCGACGCCGACTCCGAGCAGTTCGGCCCCCATTTTGCGTGCGGCGTGCTCGGGCCGGTGCTGTGCCGCGCGGACATCTCGTTCGTGAAGGGGTTCTACCGCCGCCCGTTCCGCGTCGGCGAGGCGACCGTTCCCGACGGGGGCGGCCGCGTCACCGAGCTGACCGCGCGCCCGCTCCTCAACCTCTTCTACCCCGAGCTCGCCGCCGTCCGCCAGCCCCTCGCCGGCGAGATCGCCGCGCGGCGCGAACTGCTCGAGCGCCTGCCGTTCGCCACCGGCTACGGCGTCGACATCGCCCTGCTCATCGACGCCCATGCGGAGATCGGGCTCGAGGCGATCGCCCAGGTCGACCTCGACGTGCGCCAGAACGCCCACCAGCCCCTCCGCGACCTCGGCCCGATGGCCTACGCGGTGCTCCGGGCGGTGGCGGTACGGCTCGAGCGCGAGGGCAGGCTACGCGGTCCGCTGCCGGGAACGTTCATGGCGGACGGTGTCGACGCGCTCGACCTGGAGCTCGCGGAGCCGATCGAACGCCCACCGCTGCGCAGCCTGCGCGCCGCCGCGTGATCGCTACTGGTTGAACGCGCTGCGCGTGGCCCGTCCCCCGGCCGCCGAGCGCTCCAGGTACGCGTAGGTACCGCTGTCGCGCAACTCCGTGGCGGCCTCGACCAGCGCGCCGAGCGCCGCAAACGCGAAGGCGCCACCGACCGATACCCGCGCCACACCGAGCCCGGCTAGCTCCGCCGTGCTCGGGGCGCCCGGCACGGCCAGCACGCTCACCGGCACGTCGACGGACTGGACCACCTGGCGGATGTCTTCCGCTCGCTTGATCCCGGGCGCGAACAGCACGTCAGCCCCGGCCTCCTGGTAGGCCTGGAGCCGCGCGATCGTGTCGGCGAGATCGTCGCGCCCGCGAATGTGGTTCTCGGCGCGGGCAGTGAGCACGAGGCGGACCGGACCCGAGTGGGCGGTCTCGGCGGCGGCCGCCACCCGCTCGCGGGCCACGGCCGGGTCGTAAATCTGGCTGCCGGAATAGTCCTCGACCGAGCAGCCGGCCAACCCGGCCGCGCGAGCCCCTTCGATCGTGTCCGCGACACCTTCGGGATCGTCGGCGAAGCCGTTCTCGAGGTCGGCGGACACGGGGAGGTCAGTGTTCTCGGAGAGGCTCGCCGCATGCGCGAGCGCTTCGTCGCGGGTGACCGCCCCGTCGAGGCGCCCCAGGGTGGCGGCGTGCCCACTGCTGGTCGTGGCCAGCGCCTGGAAGCCGAGCGACGCGAGCACGGCGGCCGACCCGAGATCCCACGCGTTGGGCATCAGCAGAGGGTCGCCCTTCCGGTGGAGCTCCAAGAAACGCTCCGCCTTCTCCTTCTGCGTGAGGCCTGTGCTCATGGCGCTCAGCCTACCGAGGTGAGTCGGCGGGTAATCTCGGGAGGGTGAGCTCCTCGACCTTCTCGCTCGGCCGTGAAAGCGCGGACGACGGATCCTTCCGCCGCCAGGAGAGCCAGTTCCGGCGGTGGGTCTCGGACGAACCGGGCGCGGAGTTCCCGCCGGTGGCCGGGCGCTACCACCTGTACGTGGCGCGGGCCTGCCCGTGGGCGCACCGGACGATCATCGCCCGGCGCCTGATGGGCCTGAAGGACGCGATCGGCATCTCGTTCGTGGACCCGATCCGCGACGAGCGGGGCTGGGCGTTCACCGGTGGCGGGTACGTCGATTCGGTCAACGGATTCGAGTTCCTGAGCTCGGCCTACATCGCCACCGACACGGATTACAACGCGCGGGTGACGGTCCCGGTCCTGTGGGACAAGCAATCCGGGGTGATCGTCTCGAACGAGTCGGCCGACATCCTGCGCATGCTCGGCACGGCGTTCGTGCCGCTCGCGGACCACCCGGTCGACCTATACCCCGAGCCGCTCGGGGACGACATCGACGCGCTGAACGACCGGATCTACGAGAACGTCAACAACGCCGTCTACAAGGCCGGCTTCTCCCGCAGCCAGGAGGTCTACGAGGGCGAGGTGCGCGCGCTGTTCGGGATGCTCGACGAGCTCGACGAGCGGCTCGCCCGGCGCCGGTTCCTGTTCGGCTCAGAGCCGCTCGAGACCGACTGGCGACTGTTCACCACGCTCGTGCGCTTCGACGCCGTCTACCAGATCCACTTCAAGTGCTCGCTGCGCAAGCTGATCGAGTACGAGCACCTGTGGCCGTACACCCGCGACCTGTACCAGTGGCCCGGCGTGGCCGACACGGTCGACTTCGACGAGATCCGCCGCCACTACTACCTCACGCACCCGATGATCAATCCGAGCGGGCTGGTGGCGGTCATGCCGGCCGCGAGCTTCGACGACCCACCCGGCCGCTCGTCCGTCGGCTAGCCGGACCTGCATAACTCGACACAACGTCCGCTCCCCTGGAGCCGCGTCGACTTACGCATGCCCCACGTGCATAGCTCGACACAGCCTCGGCATCGCGGGCCGAATGTCGAGTTATGCAGGTGCGCTCAGCGCCAGGCGTTGCGCCGGCGCCGCCGGCGCGCCATCAGCAGCACCACCGCCACGCCGGCCGCAGCCGCCGGTGCCGGATTGCGCTTGACCCGGCCCCAGAGGACCCCGCCGACGAGCGCCAGGCCCTGCATCGGCTCGCTGGGCTCGAGCTGGTCGTGCCCACCCGGCCCGGCCTGCGCGCCGGGAGGCGGCGGCGGCGCCGCGGGTGGCGGCGGTGGCGTTACGACTGGTGGCGGCCCGGGACTCGGTGGCGGAGGCGGCGTCGGCTCGTCCGCCGGGGCAGGTGTGGCGGCGGCCGTATCCGGTGGAGTCGGTCGCGAGGCCACGGGCGTCTCGGGCTGCACCAACGCCGACTCATGCGGCTGACCGATCGCCGGCGCAGGGGCGCCGGCGGCCACGGGCGTCTCCGGTTGCACCAACGCCGACTCATGCGGCTCGGATGGCGCCGGCGCCGCCACCACCGGCTGAACGAGCGACGGCGCCTCGGGCTGGGTTTCGAGGGAGTTCTGGAGGCGCTTGGCGAACTCTCGGAGCAGCCGCTCGGAAATGTCCTCGATCATGCCGCCACGCCCGAACCGGGCCAGCCGCCCGGTGATGTGGTAATCGGTCACGACATCGACGCGCGTGCCGTTGCCGTTCGCCGGCGCCAGCCTGGAGAAGATCGTCGCCTTGGCCCCGCCCTGCCCCCGCTTATCCGTGCCCTGCGCCTGCATGGTCGCGGTGTGCGACGCCTCGTCGACGTTCTCCATCTCGAGGCGGCCGGTGTAGGACGCGGTGGTCGGCCCGATCTTGACCGTGAACGTGCCGTTGTAGCTGCCGTCTTCGTTGCGGCCGGTCACGGCGGCGCCCGGCAGGCAGGGGGCGACGTGCTCGACGTCGATCAGCGTCTGCCAGACCCGCTCGAGCGGGGCGTCTACTTCAAACGACTGCTCTAGCTTCATGGCGTATCGCCTCCAGGTCTTCGGGTGTGTCGACGTCGAGCGCCGCGCGCAAGTCTTCGCACTGCACCGTGGGGCCGCCCCGCAGCACTTCGCGCGCGCCCTGGTCTCCGCGCAGTCCCGCGATCGCCCGCATCTGGACCGGGCCGAGGACGACCGGGTGGCCGGGCACGTCCCCGTAGACGGCGCGCGTTCCCGGTGGCTCCCCGAGGAAGCGCGCGATCAGCTGCGGCGTCATCCGCGGTTGATCGCCCAGCGTGACGATCACCTTCCGAACCTCTGGGCCATCGGTCAGGAACTCGATGCCCCGGCGCAGCGAGAGAGCCTGGCCCTCCTCCCAGCGCTCGCAGACGACCGGCTCGGCGCGCATGAAGTCGACTCGCCCGAGGATCTCCTCGGCGAAGGCGCCAAGCACGACGGCGATCCGCTCGAGCTCCGATACCTTGCACTGCGCGTTCACGGCGTGTTGCAGAAGCGGCTTGCCGTCCAGCTCGGCGAGGAGCTTCGGACGTTCGCCGAAGCGCGTGCCGGCGCCCGCCGCGAGGATCAGCCCGCAGATCAAGCGGGCACCTCGTGGATGCGGCCCTTGCTCTCGGCGAGCCGCCCGCCGTCGCGCCCGTGGCGCGCGGCCACGATCTCGGCCAGGATCGACAACGCGGTCTCCTCCCGGCTGATCCCGCCCAGATCGAGCCCGACCGGCGCGGATATGCGCTCTATGTCCTCGTCGGAAAGACCGGCCTCCACCAGGCGCTCGCGGCGCTTGGCCTGGGCTCGGCGCGACCCCATCGCACCGATGAACCGCGCCGGCGAGCTCAGCGACAAGAGCAGCGCCGCATCGTCGAGCTTCGGGTCGTGGGTGAGGACCACGATGGACGTCGCCGGGTCGACCCCGCCCAGCCGCGCGACGGCCTCCTCGGGCCACGCGGCGATCACTTCCTCGGCGTCCGGGAACCGGTCCGGCGTCGCGAACCGGGCGCGCGGGTCGATCACGTACGGGCGCCATCCGGCGGCGCGAGCGAGCCGGCACAGCGAAGCGGCTATGTCGACCGCTCCGAATACGAGCAGCCGCGGCGGCGGGCCGACCACGTCGACGAAAAACCCGTTGCGCCGCTCGGAGGTCTCGGCCCACAGCAGCTCGATGGCGACGCGCGCCGCCTCGTCGTCGAGCTCAGGCGAGCCGAGGGACCCGGTCTGCGACCCGTCGGCGAGTACGAGCAGCTTGGCCCCGGGCGAGGCGCCCTCCAAGACCGTGACCTCGGCGGCGCGGCCGCCGGTACGCGCCATCTCCTCAAACCGTCCTGGCTCGTAGGCCTGGATCCACACGTCGATCTCGCCGCCGCACGGAAGCCCGACGTCCCACGCGTCCGAGTCGGCGATCCCGAAGTGCACCAGCTGAGGAGGATCGCCGCGCAGAACCCCGTCGGCGATCTCGGCGACGGCTCCCTCGACGCACCCGCCGGACACCGAGCCGGCGATCTCGCCGTGCTCGTTGACGGCCATCTTCGCTCCCGGCGGACGCGGCGCCGAGCGCTGGACGTCGATCACGGTGGCGAGCGCGATCCGGTCGCCGCGCTCCCTCCAAACGCCGATTTCAGACAGGACCTCTTGCATCGGAACTCAGATCTCCTCAAGGATGACAGCTAGCTGCTCGAGCGAGGCGAGCGAATTGCCAGCCAACAACTCGTCGGTGTGTGGGATAGCCGCCCGCATGCCGCGGGTCAGGGGGGCAAACTCGGGATGGGCCGCGAGCGGGTTGAGCCACACGAGGCGGTGGGAGCTGCGCCGCAGCCGCGCGATCTCGGCGGCCAATACCTCGGGCTCACCCCGGTCCCATCCGTCGGACAGGATCACCACCACCGCGCCCCGCCCAACCCGGCGGCCATGCTCACGGTTCAACGCGGCGAGGGCCTCCCCGATCCGCGTGCCGCCCGAGAAATCCGTCACGGCGTCGGCGGCGCGTTCCAACGCCCGATCGTGGTCGCGCCCGCCGAGCTCGTGCGTGATCCGGGTCAGCCGCGTCCCGAACGCGAACGCTTCGACCCGCCGGCGCGCCGCCACCGACGCGTGCAGGTACTGGAGGAGCATCCGGGCGTAGGGCGTCATCGAGCCGGACACGTCGAGGACGAGCACCATCGGACGCGGACGGCGCGAGGGCGCCCGCCAGACCCGGTCGATCGGCTCGCCCGCCGTGCGCAGCGAGCCGCGCACCATCCGTCGCAGGTCCGGGGTATGGCCGCGCCGGCGTGAGGGGCGCGTACGGCGAGAGAGACGAGTCGGGCCCCGTTGGGCCAGCCGCGCGATCAACACCCGCGCCGCCGCCACCTCCAGATCGGTGTAGCCGGCGAAATCCTTGTGTCGCAACAGCTCGACGTCACTCCAGGCGGCGGGCACGGCCGTCGGGTCCGCGTCCGCATCGGGCGGCGGTGCGCTGGCCGGGATTCCCGCGTGGGGCAGAACCTCGCGCGGTATCCCCTCGAGCTCATCGAACGGATTGCCACCCAGCGGGACGTGGCCCTCGCCGAACACCGAGAGGAAGGCCCGCTCGAACTTGGTGAGGTCGCCGCGCGCCGAGCAGAGCACCGCACGCAACGCCGATCGCGCGTCCTCGCGCGAGGTGCAGTCCACCGCGCCGAGTGCCTGGTGCGCGGTGAGCAGCTCTCCCAGGCCGACCCGGGCGCCCTGCGTCCTCATCTCGGCGGCGAGCGCGGACAGCCGATCGCTCACGGCCTCTGCCAAGGCGCCGCCGTCAGGCGCCGCCGATCCAGCCACCATTCCCTCAGACGTCATCCAGCACTCCACGCTGCCGCACCCGCTCCACGTCCTCGTGCACCTTCAGCGCCACCCCGAGCGTCTCGTCGAGGTCGGCGTCCTCGCCCAGCGCGAGCAGCGCCCGCGCCCACACGAGCGTCTCCCCCACTCCCGGGAGCTTGTACAGGTCGCCGTGCTCACGCAGCCGCCCGACGGCATTCACGACGCGGGCGGCGATCGTCTCGGACACCCCCGGAACGCGGGCGTGGACGATCGCTCGCTCGAGCTCGGCGCTCGGGTAATCGATCCAGTGATAAAGGCAGCGGCGCTTGAGCGCGTCGTGCAGCTCACGGGTCCGGTTCGAGGTGAGGATCACGACCGGCCGCCGCACGGCCGTGATCGTGCCCAGCTCAGGGATCGTGACCGCGAAGTCGGCCAGGAACTCGAGCAGGAACGCCTCGAACTCGTCATCGGCCCGGTCGATCTCGTCGATCAGCAGCACGACGGGCTCGTCAACCCCCGCCTCGAGGGCGTCGAGTAGCGGCCGGCGCAGTAGGAAGCGGCGCGAGAACAGCTCTCCCTCGTTTACCCCACCCTCCGCCGCTCTCAGCGCGAGCAGCTGACGCGGATAGTCCCAGTCATAGACGGCGTGGTGGAGGTCGATCCCCTCGTGGCACTGCAGGCGAATCAGCCGTGCGCCGGTGGCGCCGGCCAGTGCCCGCGCCACCTCGGTCTTCCCCACGCCGGCCTCGCCCTCGAGCAGCAGCGGCTGCTCGAGCGCCACCGCGAGATGGACGGCCAAGGCGAGCGGTCGATTGGCCAAATAGCCCTGCGAGGCGAGCGCTTCGCTCGCCTCCTCCACTGACCCGACGTAAGTCAGACTCACCCATCCATCATGGCAGGCCAGCCGCCGTTTCCAGCGCCCGCCGGCACATGACGCGGGCCAGATGACGCTTGTACTCGGAGCTGGCGTTGAGGTCGGCCGGTGGATTGGTGCCCTCAGCGGCCTGCTCGGCGGCGCGGGCGATGCTCTCGGCATTCGCCGGCTGGCCGCGCAGCGCCTCCTCCACCGCGGGCGCCCGCAGCGGAACCGACGACATGTTGGTCAGACCGACCCTGACGTCCTCGACGGTGTCGCCGTTCTTGCGAACGAGAACGGACACCGCCACCATCGCCCAGTCCTCGCTGCGCCGGTTGAACTTCTGGTAGCCGTAACCCCAGCCGTCGTAAGCGGGCATCCGGACCTCGGTCAGGACCTCGGTTGGCTCGACCGCGGTGTCGAGGTAATCGCGGAAGAAATCCGCGGCCGCCACGGACCGCTGCTGACCGCCGGGGCCCTGCAACGTCACGCTGGCCTCGCAGATCAGCATCGCCGCGGGCAGGTCCGACGCCGGGTCGCCGTGGGCCAGCGATCCACCGATCGTCCCGCGGTTACGCACCTGTGGATCGGCGATCGTTCCCGCGACCACGGACACGACGCCCAGATCCGGCGTGTGCTCGAGCTCGGCGTGTGGCGTCAATGCCCCGATCCGCCAGTTGCCGTCCTCGCGCTGGATGCCGTGCAGGCCCGGCACCTTCCGCAGGTCGACGAGCAGCGACGGCGCGGCGAGACGCAGCTTCATGAGCGGCAAGAGCGAATGTCCGCCCGCCAACAGCTTGGCGTCCTCGCCTCCTTCGGAGAGCGCCGCGATCGCCTCGTCGAGCGTTTCCGGCACGGTGTAGTCGAACTCGGCCGGAATCATGCCGGCACACCTCCCTTGGCTTCCTGAATCGCTTCCCAGATGCGCATCGGGGAGAGCGGCATGTTGATGAAGTCGACGCCCAGCGGCCTGAGCGCGTCGAGCACGGCGTTCGTGACGCAGGCGCTCCCGGCGATCGTGCCCGCCTCGCCTACGCCCTTGACGCCGAGCGAGTTGACGGGGGACGGCGTCTCGGTGCGGTCCGTCTCATAGCTCGGCAGTTCGGCGGCCGTCGGGAGGGCGTAATCGACGAACGTCCCGGTGACGAGCTGGCCGGCCTCGTCGTAATGGATCCGCTCGTAGAGCGCCTGCCCGACCCCGTGCGTGATCCCGCCGTGTACCTGGCCGTCGATCAACAGCGGGTTGATCGCCGGCCCACAGTCGTCGACCGCCACATACCGGACGATCCTCGTCTTGCCCGTCTCCGCATCCACTTCGACGACGCAAGCGTGCGCGCCGAATGGAAACACGAAATTCTCGGGGTCGTAGAAGGACTGCTCGTCCAGCCCTGGCTCCATGCCGTCGGGCATGTCCATGGTCACGTATGCGGCGCCCGCCACCTCGGCGAGCGTCAGCCCCTTGTCGGGCGACCCGCGCACCGAGAACTTGCCGTCGCGCAACTCGATGTCCTCGGGGGCGGCCTCGAGCTGATGGGCGACGATCGCCCTGGCCTTGGTCGCGACCTTGTTGGCCGCCCGGACGGCCGCCTCGCCGCCCACGGCCAGCGAACGCGAGCCGTATGTATCGAGTCCGAACGGACCGGTGTCGGTGTCACCGTGGATCACCTCGACCTGCGACGGGTCGATGCCGAGCTTGTCGGCGACGATCTGCGCGAAGCCCGTCTCGTGACCCTGGCCGTGGGGCGAGGTGCCCGTGTACAACGTGACCGACCCGGTGGCGTGGACGCGGACGGTGGCGGACTCCCAGCCGCCGCCCTGCAACCCGAAGCCGGCTGGGCCCACGGCCCGCGACGGTGCGTTGCCGCAGATCTCCGTGTAGGTGCAGAACCCAATCCCGCGGTAGATGCCCTGCTCGCGCAGCTCCTCGGCCTCCGCCCGCACCTGGGCTGGGTCGATGTGCTCGAGCAGCTTGTCCAGGGCGGCCTCATAGTTGCCCGAGTCGTAGACGACGCCGATCGGGGTCTCGTGGCCGGTCGCGAACGGTGGGATGAAGTTCTTGCGCCGGAGCTCGAGCGGGTCCATCCCCAACTCGTGCGCGAGCTGGTCCATGACAATCTCGATCATGTGCGTCGCCTCGGGACGGCCGGCTCCGCGGATCGCGTCGGTCGGGAACTTGTTCGTGTGCACGCTGGTCACGTCGGTGACCACGGCCGGCGTGTTGTAGACGCCGCACATCACGAACGCGCTGAGCGGCGGGATCAGCGGCGTGAGCAGCATCTGGTAGGCGCCGATGTCGGCGATGATCTTCGAGTGCCAGGCCGTCAGCGTCCCGTCGCGCTTGGCGCCCACCTTGACGTAGTCGATCTGGTCGCGGCCGTGGTGGGTGACCATCATCCCCTCCGACCGCGTCTCGATCCACTTCACCGGGCGCCCGAGCTTGCGCGACGCCCACGCGCACCCGATCTCCTCGGCGTAGATCTGGAGCTTGGAGCCGAAGCCGCCTCCGACCTCGGGCGCGATTACGCGCACCCTGTCCTCGGGAACGCCGAGCAGGAGCGCGAGGAACAGGCGCAGGAAATGGGGAACCTGAGTCGAGCTCCAGACGGTCAGCCGCTCGCCGCGATACTCGGCCAGCACGGCGCGAGGCTCGATCGCCGCGCCGGCGATGCGATGGTTGACCACGCGCCGCTCGATGATCACGTCGGCCTCGGCGAACCCGGCCTCGAGATCGCCGCCGCCCAGCGACCAGTCGCACACCTTGTTGGTCCCGAACTGCGGATGCACGAGCGGCGAGCCGTCCTCGAGCGCCTTCTCTGGGTCGGTGACGACGGGAAGCGGGTCGTACTCGACGACGACGTCCTCCGCCGCGTCAACCACGGCGTAGCGATCGTCGCCGATGACCAGCGCGACCGGGTCGCCGACGTGCTTGACCTCGTCCTTGGCCAGGACCCAGTGGTCGGGGGTGTGTACCTCGACGCCGGGTGGAACCCACGCCATCGGCAGGCCGGCCTCCATGTCGAGGTCCTCGTTGGTGTAGACGGCGAGGACGCCGTCGCGCGCCTTGGCCGCGGAGGTGTCGATCGAGACGATCCTGGCGTGAGCCTCGGGCGAGCGCACCCACGCCGCCCACAACTGCCCGACGAGGTTGATGTCGTCGACATAGCTTGCGCGCCCGGTGATGAGTCGCGGGTCCTCCTTGCGCCGCAGGGACTGTCCGACGTGCTGCCCGGCCGGCGCGCCGTTCGTCGTCGTACTCATGCTGTCACCCCCGATCCTCCGCCCGACGTGGCGCCCACGGCCGCCCCCTTTGTCTTGGCGGCGGCGTCGAGCACGGACTTGACGATGTTGTGGTAGCCGGTACAGCGGCAGAGGTTGCCCTCGAGCCCGTGCCGGACCTCCTCCTCGGTCGGGTCCGGATTGTCCGCGAGGATTCCCGCCGCGGCCATGATCATCCCCGGCGTGCAGTAGCCACACTGCAGGCCGTGGTTGTTCCAGAACGCCTCCTGGAGCGGGTGGAGCTCGTTCTCGGAGGCGAGGCCCTCGATCGTCGTCAGCGTGGCGCCGTCGGCCTGGACGGCGAGGACCGTGCACGACTTGACGGCCTTGCCGTCCATGTGGATCGTGCACGCGCCGCAGTTGGACGTGTCGCAACCGACGTGCGTGCCCGTCAGTCCGAGGTTCTCGCGCACGGCGTGGACCAGCAGCAGCCGCGGCTCCACGTCCAGATGGTGCTCGACACCGTTGACATTAAGGGTCACGGGGACTGTCTGGCTCATGCCTCTCCCTCCAGGATTTCGCGGGCTAGGGGCGACGATACCCGACCGGGTTACGCGCTGTGAAGTGGCTCTGCGCGATGGTTGCGCGGATGAGCACGCGATGCAGCGCTCAGCGACTCGCGAGCACCTGGTACACGGACGCCCAACCGGTCTCGAACGCTTGGCGCCCGGCACGCAGGTAGAGCTTCCAGATCCGGGCGCGCTCGATCCCGGCGAGGCGCACGGCGTCGTCCCAGTGTGCGTCGAAGCTCTCGATCCAGTAGCTGAGCGTCCGGTAGTAGTCGTTCGGGAGGCCCTCGACGTGGCGGGTCACCAGACCGGCCCGTTCGAGCGCCCGCTGGATGCGCGAGAGCGGCAGCGGCACCCCGTCGGGGAACACGAAGCGTTCCGAGAACGCGCCTTCGTCGCGGGTGTCGAGGTCCTGGAGCTTGGCGATCCCGTGGTTGAGCAGCCGACCGCCGGGGCGCAGCAGGTCGTGCAAGCGCTGGGCGTAGAGGTCGATCCGCTCGTCCCCCACGTGCTCGACCATGCCGATGCTGGCGATCGCGTCGAAAGGCCCGTCCGACACCTCGCGATAGTCGGCCACGCGAATCTCGACTCGGTCGGCCACGCCGGCCTCCCGCGCGCGCTGGGTCGCGAGCCGGGCCTGCTCCTCGGACAGCGTCACACCGAGCGCTCGTACACCGTGGCGCGTGGCCGCGTGGATCACGAAGCTTCCCCAGCCGCAGCCCACGTCGAGTATGCGCTCGCCCTCGCGCAGGTCGAGCTTGCGGCACACGAGCTCGAGCTTCGCCTCCTGGGCCTCCTCGAGGGTTCGCGCGCCGCCCGAGAAGTACGCGCAGCTGTATGTCATCGAGCGATCGAGGAACAGCGCGAAGAAGTCGTTGCCGACGTCATAGTGGTGTCGGACCGCGGCCCGGTCGCGGGCGATCGTGTGCCGTTGCCCGCGCAGCCTGAGCTCCACGGTCGGCACTGGGGGCGGGATCACGAGCCCGCACGCCCGCACGAGCGCAAGGACGAGAACGGCGCGCTGTCGCAGCGTGAGCGGTGGGGCTTCGAACGTGTCGACCATCCGCAGCGCGGCGTCCATGTCGTCGACGTCGATCATCCCCGCCACGTAGGCCCGGCCAAGCCCGAGCTCCCCGGGCGCGCGCAGTACGTGGGCAAGCGCCCGCGGGGTCCGGAAGGTGAGGGTCGGTGAGCCGGACTCGGTTGCCGGCACCTCGGTGCCGTCCCAGAAGCGCACCCCGAACGGGCGGCGCTCGAGCACGTTCTCGAGCGCGTCCCGGAGCGGGGCGGGGTCAGACAGCGGCATCGTCGCGACTCAGGCGGCCTCGGGCAAGGCGCGGCGGATGATGCGTTCGGGATCGATCCGTACGACGTCCCACGCCAGCCCGACCTTCTCCATCCACTGGATCATGCGTGCGGCCGGATCGACCTGCCAGCGCCTGAGCCCGTGGCGGTAGGAGCACGGGAAGGCATGGTGGTTGTTGTGCCACGCCTCGCCCCACGTCGGAATCGCGAGCCACGCGAGGTTGCGCGACTCATCGTGGGTGTCGAAGTCGCGTTTGCCGAAGAAATGGCACAGCGAGTTGATGCTGAACGTCGCCTGGTGGACGAGGAAGATGCGTGCCGCGCCGCCCCACAAGAGCGCGGTCAGCCCCCCATCGACGTTGCCGGTCAGGGCCACCCCGAGCCCGAACGCGGCAGCCAACCCCGCGACTACCCACAGCACGAAGGTCCGATCGACGAAGCGAACCCAGGGGTCGGCGAGCAGGTCCTTGGCGTAGCGGCGCTCGTCGGCCACCTCCATGTCGGTGAACACCCAGCCGATATGGGCATGGACCAGCCCGTGGAAGGCGCCGCGCCAGCCGGAGCCGTGGCCGACATGTGGGCTGTGTGGGTCGCCGTCAACGTCGGAGAACTGGTGATGTTTACGGTGCGTGGCCACCCAGTCGATCACCGGCCCCTCGGCGGCCATCGATCCGATCGCGGCGAGTGCCGCTCGGGTGAAGCGGTGGCACCTGAAGCTGCCATGGGTCAGGAGCCGGTGGAAGCCGACGGTCACGCCGGTGCCGATCCCGAAGTAACAGACGGCGAGGATTAGGAGGTCCTGCCAGTTGAGGAGATTGCCCATCCAGCCGAACCACATGCCGATCACCACCATGACGGGTGGCACGCCCGACACCAACGCACTGGCGAGGCGATCTACGAACGGCATCGTTACCGGGCGGACGTTTGCGGGGGCCGCCGCAACAGGGGACGATCCCATCTCACTCCTTGTCTGTCGGTTTCGCGGCGCAGGGGAAAGGCCGCGTACGCCACCAGCACCTGCGACTCCGACGCCCTTTGCTGCCCGCTCGGGTGCCGGGCCGCTGTGACGCTTGCGCGATGCTACCGATTGGGGGGGTTGTTACGCGCCTCCCTACCCACGTCTGGCTCCGCTACGCAACCTTTCAATAAACGGACCGCCGTGTCCGGTTGGACCAGCCCAGTTCAGTTTTCCGGCGCCACGCGGTGGCAGTAGCGATACGCCTCAGCGAAGCCCAGTCGCTCGTAGAGCGCCACGGCCGGGGTGTTGTCCTCTTCGACCTGGAGATATGCGGTGCTCGCGACCGCTCCCGCCAGCAGCGAGCGCACCATCGTGGTCCCGAGTCCCGAACGTCGCCGAGCCGGATCGACCGCCAGGCAGAACAACCCCACCAGGTCGTCGTGGTCGACCGCGATCCCGACTGCGGCGTCGTCCAGACGCGCGAAGATGGCACGGCCGGCGAGGTCACGAAACACCGTTCCGGCGTGAGCTTCGACGTCGCGACCCGGCTCACAGCGAGCCCATGCGGCGAGCCATTCGCGCGTCGCGTGATCGGCCCGTTCCAGCGACGACGTGAGTTCCGGCTCGGTCCACGCTCCAGCCTCGTCCCGATCCGCGGCCAGCACGAGCACCGGCCACCGACGGATCCACCCGCGTCGGTCGAGCTCGTCCATCAGCCCTCCGTGCAACGCCACCGGGCTGACCTGGATGCCGGTCGGGATGCCGTGACGATCGGCGAACCGCTCGACCGAGGCGATGGCCGCCGGAATCTCCGACGCGCGCAGCTCCCGGCACGGCGTCAGGGCGTGGTTCGAGCGCCCGCGGTCGAGGCCCGGCGTGGCCCGCAGCACCCACCCACCGTCGAGCGGCTCGGTCACCGTGGCGGGCCAAGCGCTCACGGCGTGCGACTCCAACCGACATATCAACTCAGCGGGAATATCGCTCGAGCAGGTCACGGAGCTGGGCCGCGTTGCGGACCGAGTAGTCGCGGTAGCAGTTGTTCATGAGCAGGTGCGTCTCGCGCGCCTCGGAGGCGTGCTCGGCGATCGCCGGGACGAGCTCCTCGAGCTCCTCCTTGGAATACAGGTAGCGAAAGCGCTCGGCCGCGGAGCCGGAGGTGTCCTTCCAGGTCGCGTCGCTGCGCCCGTGGAAGCGCACGAGGAACAGCTCCGGGTTGGTCACCGCCATCACGCGCGGCAGACCCGAAACCGCCGGCGCGTCGACGCACACGAACACGAGGTCGTGATCCTCGAGCATTCCGAGCGTCCGCTCCCGGTCGCGTTCGGAGTCCATCCACCGGGGTGAGCGGAACTCGACGCTGATCCGGTAATCGGGCAGACGCTCCCGGAGCGCCTCGATCTCCGCGCGGTTGTCCCTCCGCGGGCCGAACCAGGGCGGGTACTGGAACAGGACCGCGCCGAGCTTGCCCGCCTCGTACATCGGACGCAGAGCGGCCTCGAACCGCCGCCACGCCTCGTCGAGCGCCTCGGGGCTCAGATGGTTCGGATAGATGTTGCGTTTCTCGGCGACGTCGGGCGCCAGCTCGTCGCGTAGGTCGCGCCACAGCGACCGCGGCCGCGTCGGGTGGCCCGTGAGCAGCGAATAAGCCTTGACGTCGAAACGGAACCCGGGCGGCGTGCGCTCCGCCCACAGCGCCACCTGTCGCTCGGCCGGCGGCGCGTAGTAGGTCGAGTCGATCTCGGTCAGCGGAAACTGCGACGCGTAGTAGCGAAGCCGCTCCTCGGCCGACATCGTCTTGCGCGGATACCAGTCACCCTCCTCGACGAGCGTCTTCTCGGTCCACGAGCAGCTGCCGGTGAAAACCGGATGGTCCCCAGACCAGGCGGGTGCTCCGAGCTCATCGCTCACGACTCCGAGCTTACGGCCCGCGTAGAGTTCCACCAGCGCGTCCGCCCCGACCCCAAGGAGAGCCGATGGGTTTCGATCAATACCACGAACCTCCCGAGGAACTGCCGGCCGCCACACGCACGTTTGCCCGCCTGTGCGCGTCCCTCACCGAGGAGGCCGAGGCGATCGGGTGGTATGAGCAGCGAATCGCCGTGGAGAGCGATTCCGAAGCCATAGCGGTGATGCGCGATGCCCAGGGCGAGGAGTTCAAGCACTTCAGCATGGACCTCGAGTTCCTGCTCCGACGCGCACCGGCATGGCGGGAGATCGCCCAGGGCATCCTCTTCCGGTCGGGCGACATCGTCGAGCACGGCGAGGCCGCGGAGGCGGACACCTTTGAGGGCGGCGGCGCCGACGGCGAGGGTGGGTTGCCGTCTGGATCGCTCGGAATCGGAAGTCTGAAGGGAGCACGGCGATGAACCATCTACTCCGCTCAATCGCGCCGATCAGCGACGACGGCTGGAAGATGCTCGACGACGAGGCGCGCCAGCGTCTCGCGCCGGCGCTCGCCGCGCGCAAGCTGGTCGACTTC
>DATBYI010000310.1:0-11623 GCA_036513815.1 Solirubrobacteraceae bacterium | reverse complement strand
CGGGCTACCTGCGGGGGATGCGCGCCCGCGGGCTCGCGTCCCGCGCGCGGGTCATTCCCGGCGACTTCACCGAGGAGGCCGGGGTCAACGCCGCCGGCGAGCTCCTCCGCCTGCCCGAGCTCCCGACGGCGGTCTTCGCCGCGAACGACATGGTCGCGGCCGGACTGCTCGGCGGCTTCGATCGTGCCAGCGTCGAGGTACCTCACGACGTCTCGATCGTCGGCTACGACAACATCTCGATCGCCCACCTGGCCCACGTCTCGCTGACCACGGTCGATCAGCCGCGCACCGAGATGGGCCGCCTCGCGCTCGAACTGCTCCTCGATCGGATCGACAACCGGCGCGCCAACGAGGTGCGCCTGATCGAGCCGACCCTCGTCGTCCGCTCGACGACCGCGCCACCGCGCACGCTCGTGTCACCGAGGCTGGCCGCCACGGCCACCGGCGCATAACGTCGCCCGCGCATAACCCGCCGCCCGCGCATAACCCGCCGCCCGCGCATAACCCCTCGCCCCGCACTCATGTGCGGCAAACCTGCACACTCGCGCCCGGCTGGGCGGTGAACGTGCATTCAGCGGCGTATATGGCTGCTATCTGCACAACCGAGCCGCAGAGATCGCCGAGCGTGCACTTATGACCCACCCGATCTGGCCGACAACCGCGGCCGAACTGATTGACGCACAACGCGCGCTCGCGGCTGCGACGCCGCGGCCGTGGGTACCCGGACGTGAGCCGTCGGTGCCCGGACCCGAGCGGTGGGCGCCCGGACCCGAGCCGCGGCTGCCCGGACTCAAAAGCGACGCGCTCGCCGTCGGCGCGCAAAGCGACGCGCTCGCCGTCCGCGCGAAAGACGACGCGCTCGCTGTCGGCGCGGCCGTCGTCGTGTTCCCGCGCCACCGCGCCGGACCCGGCGCGAGCGGCGACCCGGCGTGGACGGCGGCGATCGTGCTTCGCGGGCGCAGCGTGATCGCCGAGGCGACGATCGCGACACACGCCACCGCCCCGTACGAGCCGGGGCTGCTCGCGCTGCGCGAAGGACCGTCCCTTGAGGCTGTCGTCAACGCGCTCGCGCACAGCCCCGACGTGTTGCTCGTCGACGCAACAGGACGCGACCATCCGCGTCGTGCCGGTCTCGCTCTTCACCTCGGCGCGGTGCTGGGACTCCCCACGGTCGGAGTGACCCACCGTCCCCTGCTCGCGGAAGGACCGTGGCCGGACGACGAGCGCGGCGCGCACTCGCCGCTTTGGCTCGACGGCGCGTGCGTCGGCGCTTGGCTTCGCACGCGCGGTGGCGCGCGGCCGCTCGCGGTTCACCCGGGGTGGCGAACGACGCTCGAGGACGCGATCGACGTGGTCCTCGCCTCGACCCACGCTCACCGCACGCCCGAGGCAATCCGCCGTTCTAGACAGCTTGCGCGCGTCATGCGCGCCACAAACGGGAATGACGTAGCAAGCAGCGCACCCGACAAGTAGGGTGCGCATCGTCCGTCACAAAAGGAGAAAGTGAAATGCCGCAGGCTAGGAGCAGTGGTTCAGGGGGCTCGAGTTCGGGGGGATCAAGTTCGGGTGGTTCGTCGGGGCGCGGTCAGTCTCGACGCTCGACGGGCAGCCGCTCGACAGGTAGAAGCGCATCATCGGGCAGCGGCTCGACAGGTAGAAGCGCGTCATCGGGCAGCCGCTCGACAGGCAGAAGCGCATCATCCGGCAGCCGCTCAACGGGCAGCCGCTCAACCGGCAGCCGCGCAACCGGCAGCCGCTCGACAGGCAGAAGCGCGTCATCCGGCAGCCGTTCGACCGCCAAGAGCGCGTCGTCGGCCAGCGGCCGTTCGACGAGCGGCCGTTCGACGAGCGCACGCTCGACCGGGAACCGTTCGACCGGCGCCCGGCGTACGACGCGGAGTAGTAGCAGCGGCGCCAGCGCGCGCAGCACCCGCGCGCGGGCGACCCGTAGTGCCGCCGCTACCGCCGGTGCGGCGCAGGCCGCGGTCGCATCCGATCCGCGGGTCGAGGCGGTGGCGCAGCGTATCCGCAAGCTGAACGAGCGGATCATCGAGGCCAGCAAGGACGCGGGCGAGGCGACCCTCTCGAGCTACGAGAAGGCGCTCAAGGCGATCGCCGGCTCACTCGAGCGCGGCCCGGGCCGCAGCGAGGTGGAGTGGATCTCCGCCCTCGCCACCACCCAGGCCAAGTTCCTCCGCGACGTGACCAACGCCTGGACGGCGGCCGCGCGCGGCGTCCTCAAGTAGTAGTCACGTAACCGCATCGCACCGGGACGCGGCGCGCGCGCGTTGCGAACGCCGCGCCAGCGCCCGGCCGCGTCCGATCAGCGCCACCGGCGCAGTCGCCAGTACGGCTCCGGCCGCCGCGAGCAGCGCGCCGGTCGGGTCGGCCGCGCCCGCGGCGAGCCCGACCGCGCGGCCGCCCAAGCCGACGCCGGCGTCGAAGTAGGCGAAGAACGCGCCGGCGGTGCGGCCGTGCCGGCTCGGCGGCACCGAGGCCAGCGCGAGCAACCCGAGCGACGGAACGGCGAGCCCCTGTCCGACCGCCATCACCACCAGCGCGAAGAGCGCCGTCGGCGCGCTGGTGGCGGCGGCCAGGCCGGCCAGGCCCGCCGCCTCGAGCGCCACCGCGAGCGACAGCGTGCACGGGGCGGCGAGCCGATCGGGAATCCCGGCCAGGATGGTCCGGCTGGCGATCACGCCGACGCCGAACACCGGGATGACAAACGTGGCGATGCCGCTGCCCTGTTCGGTGGCGGCGGCCGCACCGAAGGACAGCACCGCGACGTAGCCGAAGTTGACGAGCATCAGCCCGAGCCCCGGCCGGAAGGTGGCGCGGAACGCGCTGGGCGCGCCGGCGTCGTCGTCAACCGATTCGTCTTCGGGCGCGACCGAGCGCGCCGCGTCGTCGTTGCCGCGGGCCAGCGCCGCCCCGAGGGCCGCGCCGAGCAGCGGCAGGATCGCCGCGGCGATCCACACGCGCGTGGGATGGGATTGACCGCCCAGAGCCTGCGCGAGCGGCGGACCGACCGTGAGGCCGGCGTAGTTGGCCAGCCCGATGTGACCCATCGCGCGGCCGCGGCGCTCGGGGCCGGCCAGACGCAGGAGCCACAACACCGTCGCCGCCATCATCGCGGCCTCCCCGGCGCCGACGGCGAGGCGGCTCACAATCAGGAGCGGCAGCAGCCGGACGTAGGCCGGGATCGTCCCGAGCGCCATCAGCACCGCGCCGGCTAGAACCACCCGGGCGGAGCCGAGCCGGTCGGCGATCCGCCCGCCCAGGGGACGTCCCAGCGCGCCAGTCAGCGCCGGTGCGCCGACTGCGAACCCGACGAGCACGGGCCCCGCGCCGAGCGAGTGAACGTACTCGGGGAGGATGCCGAGCACCGCGCCGAGTGCGGCGTAGCACAGGACCGCGGTGGCGATGACGACGAGGTATCGGATCGGAGAGGGCACCTAGCGAGGATGCCCCCGCGACGTTTCGGCACGCGTCGAAACGTCGCGTGGCGTCCCCCCCGGCGACGTTCCGGCGCACGTCGAAACGTCAAACGACGTCGAGCACGGCGCCATCCGGGATCGCCGCGATAAGCGTCTTCGTGCCGGCCTCGAACACGGCATGCGGCGTGCCCGCCGCGCACCACACGGTGTCAAAGCGCCGCAGCGACTGGTCGATCAGCGTCTCGAGCGGCCGGTCGTGACCGAGCGGCGGTATCCCCCCGATCGCGAATCCCGTGCCGGCGCGAGCCTCGTCGGCTGTGGCCGGACGGAGCCCGAGCCGGTCGGCGGCCACCCGGCGATCGCCGGCGCAGAGCACCATCACGGGCTCGTCGGCGCGCATGAACACGAGTGACTTGACGATCTGGCCAACCTCGCAGCCGACGGCGGCCGCCGCTTCGGGGGCCGTGCGCGTGGACGCCGGCAGCATCTGAACCGCCACGGTCCAATCCGCGCTCGCGCAGCCGCTGCTGAAGCTTCGCGGCGGTCGGGTGCAGACCGCTAGGTGCGGAGCTCACCGGGCTCGAGGTCGGGCGGCATCGCCAACTCCTGCGGCGAGGTCGGCTCCTCGTCGCTCCAGGCCCCGAACGCCTCGCCGTCGCGGCCGTGGTGATCAGCCGCGCCACCGAGCGCGAGCAGCACCACGCGATCCGGCCCGTAATTGACGAGCTGCCGACGGACGTCAGGCGCCACGCGGAGCAACTCGCCGCTCGCGAGCTCGGCCTCCTCACCTTCGAGAAAGATGCTCAGCGTTCCCTCGAGCACCAGGTAGACCTCCTCCTGACGCGCGTGGCGGTGAATCCGGCCCCGCTCTCCTGGTTGGAGCACGATCTGGTTCATGCCGAACGAACTCACCCCGAGCTGGCGCCGCAACGGCAGGAAGCGCTCGCCGATGTCAGGGTCCAGACGTGTTCGCGCCGTGCCCTCCTCCATGTCCGAAACATGATCGCAGGGCACACGCGGTTGTGAGAGGATGCAGCCCGCACGGGCGCCTGGGAGCGTGGGCCGGAAGCGTCCAAGCGTCGCAATAACCCTTCTGAGGAAAGGTGTGGCATGTCCATGCTCCTTCGCTCCCGGAGAATCGCGTGCGCCCTGGCGGGCACAGCGGCGATTCTCGGTGGCTTGGTTTCAACCGGGAGCGCCGCGGCGGCCAATGGCCGTTCGGCGATTCCCGGCACTCACCCCGGGTGGGCGGTTGCCCGGGGCGGCGCTGTGGCTCCGACCGTAACCGCCGGCAGCGTCAACCTGCGGGTCTACCTGGCGAGCTCTGATCCGTCCGGTCTGGCTTCGTACGCGAGCGCGGTCTCGGATCCGAACAGCGCGTCGTACGGCAACTACCTGACACCGGACCAGGTTCAGGCTCGCTTCGGCGCCACCAGCGCCCAGGTTGATGCCGTGAAGTCGTGGCTGACGAGCAACGGCTTGTCCGTCACCGGCGTGACCAGCGGCTTCGGTGGCTACGTGTCGGTGACCGGCACCGTGGCGCAGGCCAGCCAGGCCTTTGGCGTGGGATTCGCCAACTACACCGACCCAACCGGCCAGACGGCCCGCGCGCCCAAGGCCGCGGCCACCGTCCCCAGCTCGGTCGCCGACGACGTGCTTGCCGTCTCCGGGCTGGACACCGCCAGTCACCAGATGAAGCCTGGTGACCAGCTCCCGCCGCCTCCCCCCAATTACTGGGTGGCGCCCCCGACGTCGGGCTTCTATGGGCAGAACATCGCCTTCAACGAGCCGACGGCAGACGGACAGCACTGGCCGTGGAACGTGGGCGGCTACATCCCGCAGCAGGTCCGCGGCGCCTATGGCGTCACCTCGTCCGGGATGACGGGCGCCGGGCAGACCGTCGCGATCATCGACGCCTACGCGTCACCGACGATGCTGACGGACGCCAACCAGTTCTCCCGGGTGACCGGGAACCAGCCGTTCCGCGCCGGGCAGTACCAGCAGTACCTGGCCAGCTCCTTCGATGACACCGCCGCCGATGAGTGCGACGCGCAGGGCTGGTACGGCGAGGAGACGCTCGACGTCGAGCAGGTGCACGGCATGGCGCCGAACGCCAACGTCCACTTCGTCGGCGCGCAGGACTGCACCGACGCGGGGCTCCTCAACTCGGTTGCGCTCGTCGTCAACCGCCGCCTGGCGAGCATCGTCACCGACTCGTGGGGTGAGCCCGCCGACGGCGCCACGCTCACCAACGTGTACGACGAGCTGTTCCAGGTCGGCGCGACCGAGGGGATCGGGTTCATGTTCTCCTCGGGCGACAGCGGTTACGAGGATCCGGCCGCCGAAGACGGAGGCTCGGACGAGATCCAGGTCGACTACCCGGACTCGAGCCCGTGGGTGACCTCGGTCGGCGGCACCAGCCTGGCGATCGGGCAGTCGAACAACTACGAGTGGGAAGTCCCATGGGGGACGCTGCTCAACCCGCTGTCCGCGGACGGCAACTCGTGGTCGATTCCGTTCCCGGCGACCTATGACCCCGCCAACCCCAACGCCTGGCTGTACGACGGCTCGGGCGGCGGCGGCGTCAGCACGCAGTACAGCCAGCCGTCCTACCAGCGGGGCGTCGTGCCTCGCAGCCTGGCGACGGACGTCCCCGAGGGGTCGACCAACACGCCGATGCGCGTGACGCCGGACGTGTCGGCTCTGGCCGACCCGAGCACGGGTGTGCTCGTCGGCGAGACGACGCTCCAGCCGGACGGCAAGACGTACGCGTTCGCGCTGAGCCGGATCGGCGGCACGAGCGTGGCCAGCCCGGTGTTCGCCGGAGTCGAAGCGGATGCTCAGCAGGCAGCCGGCTACGACCTCGGCTTCGCCAACCCGGCCATCTACTCCCGCTACGGGACCTCCGCGTTCCACGACGTGACGCAGAACCCGTCCGGGCAGTTCGAGGTCCGCAACAACTACACGGACCCGTACACGGCGACCGGGCCCCTCGTCACGTACCTACGTGCGATGGGGATCAACGGCGGGCCGAGCACCGACGGCAACGCCTCGTTGACCGCAACCCGCGGCTACGACGATGCCACTGGCGTGGGCTCGCCCAGCCAGTACATCCAGTCCTACCAGGGCCGCAAGCACTGAGTGACTGACGCTCGTTCCTCGGGGGTGGCGCCAGCGCCACCCCCGGGGCGGGCGTGACTCAGACGCTCGCCACCCCCGGGGCGGGCGTGACTCAGGCGCCGGCGCGGACCGCTACCGGCGCGGTCGACTCGCGGACGACGAGCTTCGTCTCGAGCTCGACGTGAAGCGCCTCGATCCGCTGGTTCTGGAGCAGGCGCACGAGCAGGTTCACCGCCATCCGCCCCATTTCGGCCAGGGGCTGGCGGACGGTCGTGAGCGGTGGCGTGACGATCGAGGCCTCGAACGTGTCATCGAAGCCGACGATCGAGAGATCCTCGGGGACGCGAAGCCCCCACGCCTGGGCGGCGCGCATCGCGCCGATCGCGAGCATGTCGTTGAAGGCGAAGATGGCGGTCGGACGCTCCGCCAGCTCGAACAGCTGGCCGGCCGCGCGCCCGCCTCCCTTGGCGTGGAAGTCCGACTCGACCTCGAGCTGGGGGTCGGGCATGACCCCTGCCGCGGCGAGCGCGGCGTGATAGCCGCGCAGGCGCTCCTCCGTGGCGATCCACCCACGCGGACCGGTGATCGCGGCGATCCGGCGATGGCCGAGCGAGAGCAGGTGCTCGACCGCTTCGCTCGCGCCTGAGGAGTGGGCGGCCGACACCGTGGGCACCCTCGCGTCCGCGCGGCTCAATGGGTCGACGATCACGAACCGGTAGCCGTGGTCTAGCAGCGCCCCGAGCTCGTCGCTCGACTCTTCCGGGAGGATGAGCAGCGCGCCGTCGGTCGTTCCGTGCATGAGGCGCTCCAGGAGCGAGACCTCGCGCTCGTGCTCGTGGTGGGTGGGGCACAGCACCATCCGCATGTCGTGCTCGTAGAGCGCCTCGCCGGCGCCGTCGAGGATCACCGCGAAGTAGGAGTGGTGGACGACCGGCGTGGTGACGCCGACCAGCCCGGTGCGCCCGGCCGACAGCCCGCGGGCGTTGCGGTTGGTGCTGTAGCCGTGCTCGCGAACCACCCGCAGAACCGTTTCCCGGGCCCGCTCGGACACGTCGGCGCGCCCGTTGATGACACGCGACACGGTGGCCGTCGAGACGCCGGCCAGGTCCGCTACCTGGCGGATCGTCAACCGGCTGGTGCCGCCGTTCTCCAAGCGAGGCGTGGAACTCATACGGGGTATTGAATCACAGTTTCTGAAACGTTACAGGCGATTACGAGCGCCAGCGACCCGCAACCTACCGGAAATTTCATAGAAAACAAGCTTGACATGGCCGAAATTGTTCCGGTACCGTTTACAGCGCCTGGACACCAACCACGGCACAGGAGAGGCAGAAGCAGCATGTGGTTCATCGCCCGCCGCCTGGCGTTCTACGTCGTCGCGGCATGGGCCTCCATCACCGTGAACTTCGCGATCCCGCGAATCCTCCCCGGGAACGCGGTCGACTCGATGCTCGCGAAGTTCCCGACGCTCGACGCCTCCTCGCTCCGCGCGCTCGAGGCCGAGTTCGGCACGCACTCGCACGGGAGCATCTTCAGCCAGTACTTCACCTACCTCGGCAACCTGGCCCATGGAAACCTCGGGCTGTCCGTGACCCTCTACCCGAGCAAGGTCACGACGGTGATCGCGCAGACGCTGCCGTGGACGTTGATCCTGGTCGGGACCGCGACGATCATCAGCTTCGCCCTCGGGACGCTGCTCGGGATCGTCGCCGCGTGGCGGCGCGGGGGCTTGCTCGACCGCGCGATGCCCGCCTTCACGTTTCTGCAGGCCACGCCGTACTTCTTCCTGGCCCTGATCGTGATCGAGCTGTTCGCCGTGAACTGGCGGCTGTTCCCGTTCGGGCAGGGCTACAGCCTCGGACTCGCCCCCGGGTGGGACTGGTCCTTCATCTCGAGCGCGATCTACCACTCGATCCTGCCCGCCTTCACGATCGTGATCACCTCGATGGCGGGCTGGATGCTCCAGATGCGCAACGTGATGATCACGACCGTCGCCGAGGACTACGTGCTCGTCGCGCAGGCCAAGGGGCTCTCGCCCCGGCGCGTGATGTTCACCTACGCCGCGCGCAACGCGATCCTCCCCAACCTGGCCGGGTTCGCGCTCTCGCTCGGGTTCGTCGTCGCGGGCGCGCTCGTGATGGAGATCGTCTTCTCGTACCCCGGCGTGGGCCTGACGCTCTACAACGCCGTCACCTCGGCTGACTACCCGCTGCTCCAGGGGATCTTCCTCGTCATCTCGCTCGCGGTCCTGCTCGCGTGCCTGATCGCCGACGTCGTGTACTTCATCGCCGACCCGCGCACCCGAACCCGGGCGGCCTACTGATGTCCGCCCTGGCAGCCCCCGCCGACCCCCTCCCGGGAGGCGCCGAGGACGCGCCCGCCGCCGTCGTCGGTAAGCGTGGGGCGGCGCTGCGGCGCCTCCCGGGCAACGCCAAGTTCGGCGCGGTGCTCCTCGGCACGTTCATCCTGGTCGCGATCATCGGCTCGTGGATCGCGCCGTTCGATCCCTCGGCGACGACCCCCGGCCAGGCGCTTCCACTCGGGCCGACGACGAGCCACCTGCTCGGGACGACGTCGACGGGCCAGGACGTCCTCTCCCAACTGCTCGTCGGCACCCGCTCGACGGTCGTACTCGGCCTGCTCACCGGAGTGATCGCCACCGCGCTGGCCGTCGTGGTCGGGATGTCGGCGGGATTCCTGGGCGGGCTGCCCGACGAGGGGCTCTCGCTGCTCGCCAACGTGTTCCTCGTCCTGCCGGCATTGCCGCTTCTCGTGGTCATCCTCGGCTACCTCCCCCACTCGGGCGAGCTCCCGACCGCGCTCGTGTTGAGCCTGCTCGGCTGGCCGTGGGGAGCCCGGGTGATCCGGGCCCAGACGCTGTCGCTGCGGGGCCGTGACTACGTCGCCGCCGCACGCGAGAGCGGCGAGCGCGCGTGGCGGATCATCTTCTTCGAGATCCTGCCCAACGAGATAGGCCTGATCGCGGCCAGCTTCGTCGGAACCGTCCTCTACGCGATCCTCACCTCGGTGGCACTCGCCTTCCTGGGCGTCTCGAGCCTCTCGACCTGGAGCTTCGGCACGATGCTCTACTGGGCGCAGAACGGCAACGCCGTCCAGCTGAACGCGTGGTGGTGGTACGCGCCGCCGGGCATCTGCGTCGCGCTCCTCGGCATGAGCCTCGTGCTGCTCAACTTCGGGCTCGACGAGCTCGGCAACCCGCGCCTGCGTGGGGTCCGCTCGGGCCGTCGCGGGGGGCGCGGGCGGCGCAGCTGGCGCCCGTCGGATCCGACGCCCGTTGAGGCGCCGCCGTCAGGCGCCGCCGACCATTCCAAGGCGCCGCCGTCAGGCGCCGCCGATCATTCAAAGCTCCGCGCTACGGGGGCGCTACGCCCGTGAGCGCTGGAGTCGAAAGCCCCCGCTCGATGGCGCTAGACGCCGGGCCCTTGCGCACCGAACCCATCCTCAATATCCAAGATCTTTCCATCGCGTACCGATCCGAGGCAGGCGACGTGCGCGCGGTCCGCCATGTGGACCTGGCCCTTCACCCCGGCGAGGTCGTCGGGCTCGCCGGGGAAAGCGGCTGCGGCAAGTCGACGCTCGCCTACGGGGCGCTGCGACTACTGCGCGCGCCGGCAGTGATCACGGGAGGGAGCGTCGTCTATCGCGGCGAAATCGACGTGCTCTCCGCCACCGCACAGCAGCTTCGCGCGCTGCGCTGGCGCGAGATTTCGATCGTCTTCCAGAGCGCGATGAACGCGCTCAACCCGGTGCTCCGCGTGCGCGACCAGCTGCTCGACGCACTCGAGGCGCACACGAAGCTGACCGCCGACGAACGTCAGGACCGGATCGTCGAGCTGATCGAGATGGTCGGAATCCCCCGCGCGCGTCTGGCGAGCTATCCCCACGAGCTCTCAGGCGGGATGCGCCAGCGGGTGATGATCGCGATGGCGCTCGCGGCTGAGCCCGAGGTCGTGATCATGGACGAGCCGACGACCGCGCTCGACGTCGTCGTCCAGCGCGAGATCCTGGCCCAGATCTTCGAGCTGCGCGAGCGGCTCTCCTTCTCGGTCCTGTTCATCACGCACGACCTGTCGCTGCTGCTGGAGATCGCCGATCGCGTGGTGATCATGTACGCCGGCCGGGTCGTCGAGTCGGGCACGCGCGAGCAGATCCATCACGGCGCGGCGCATCCCTACACGCACGGCCTGCTCACCTCATTCCCCCGGCTGCGTGGTCCGCGCGTGAGGCTGACGGGCATCCCCGGGACGCCGCCCGATCTGCGCGGCGCGCTGACCGGGTGTTCCTTCATGCCGCGCTGCGCCTTCGCCACCGACGCCTGTGCGACGATCGACATGGCATTGACGCCGGTCGAGCCCGCGCACCTCAGCGCCTGTCCGTTCGTGACGAGCGGCCGCCTCGGCGGCACCACCACCGAGGCCGCGGCCGTGCGCGCCTCGGCGTCCGGCGCCACCGTGCTCGAGGCGATCGGGCTCGAGAAGCGCTACCGGCTCGGACGGCGGAGCGTCGTCGACGCGGTCGCCAACGTGTCGCTCGAGCTGCGGCGAGGGACCATCACGGCGCTCGTCGGCGAGAGCGGGTCGGGCAAGACCACGGTGGTACGGCTGCTGGCCGGCCAGGAATCCCGCTCGGACGGCCAGATCCTGCTCGACGGCGCGCCGATCGAGCCGACCTCCCGTCGCGGCTTTCGCGCGTACAAGAGCGAGGTCCAGATGGTCTTCCAGGACCCCTTCGCGTCGCTCAACCCCCTCCACACGGTCCGCTACCACCTCGAACGGGCCCTGCGGCTGCACCCAGATCGCACCGGCGCCGAGGGTCGTGGGATCGACGTGCGGCTCGACGAGCTGCTCACCCAGGTCCGCCTGACACCGCCCGAGCAGTTCCGCGACGCGTTTCCGCACGAGCTCTCGGGCGGGCAGCGCCAGCGCGTCGCAATCGCGCGGGCGCTGGCCGCGACGCCGCGTGTGCTGCTCGCCGACGAGCCCGTGTCGATGCTCGACGTCTCGATCCGGCTCGGGATGCTCGACCTGATCGAGGAGCTCCGCCGG